>NZ_JBXFWG010000042.1:0-38115 GCF_056854535.1 Stenotrophomonas sp. STEN054
ACCCGGCTACACTCGGCACTGAGCTACAAATCGCCCAACGACTACGCCCGGCAGCTTGCGGCTGCCGCCTGAACACGGCTTCATGGCGTCCGTTTTTAGGGGGCCAGATCACCCTGCCTCCCACCCCAGCATCAACAAGGCGCGTGCAGCCTCACCCCCGCGCCTTGGCCGGATTCACCAGATTCCCGAAGAAGATCGCATTGATCAGCAGGCGATCAGTACCGTGCCAGTACTTGCGATGCGCCGGATCATCGGCAAACAACACCACGTTGCCCTGCCCCTGCGCCGACACCAGCAGCCACGCACTCCCCGCCACCCGCGCACGGTTGCGCTCGGACAGGTAACCATTCACCCGCGGCGTCGCATCGATGCGCACCACCGTCGAGAACGGGTTCGCACTCGGCTGCAGCGTCACCGTGTTTTCCTTGTTGATCGCCAGCTGCCGGCGCGGCACGCCGAACGCCAGCGGATGGGTGGTATCGACGTCGGCGCTGAGGATGTTGCCGCTCACCCGCTCGATCGCGGCGATGTCACGCTGGTCACCGAACGCGCGGCGGTCGCCGTCTCCCGCTTCCTCGTCCTTGCCCAGCGATTCGCCCTCGGCCAGCTTCTGTTCCACCGCCCACTTCGACGCGCTGCCATAGGTCACCAGCGAGCCGCCGGCCTGCACCCAGCGCTTCAGCGCCGCCACGGCGGTGGCGTCGATGCCGGTGTAGGTACCGCCGGACAGCACGATGGTGGTGTAGCGGTCCAGCGCGACCTTGCCCAGCTGCTGCGGATCCAGCTTGCTGGCCGGCAGGTGCAGCTGCTGGTCTAGCAGGAACCAGGCCGAACCGATCTCGGTCGCAGCCACGCCCTCGCCCATCACCAGCGCCACGGCCGGCTTGCGTAGTGCCTTGACGCCGTCGCTGCCGAGATCGATGCCATCACTGCTGCGGCCGCTGGACAGGGCATGCACCTGCACGCCCGCGTCGCGTGCGGCGGCTGTCACCGCCTCGAGCAGCGCCGCGCCCTGCAGCGGCTGGCCGGCCACCGGGATGACCAGGCTGCCCGCGGCGAAGTCGACCTGGCCCTGCGCGGTGGCGCTGCTGAACGGCTTGAACGCGGCGCGTGCGCTCAGCCCTTTGGCCTGCAGCGCGGCAAGCGCGCGGCCGGCGTTGTAGTCGCGCCAGTCGATGGCGTAGGCAAAGCCGGCCTGACCGCCGTTCACCGCACCCTGCACCGGCGGCAGCTCGGCCACGCGGGCGCCGCCGTCGATGCGGCTGCGGCTGCCGGCGAAGGCCACCCCGTAGGCCGGTGCGATCGCGTAGCTGGTGCTGCCGTAGAACACGTCGCCCTTGATCGACGGCGTCTCGGCGAAGATCGAATGGACCAGGCGGAACTGCGCCTGCTGCACCGGCACGACGTACGCGCTGCCAGCATCGAAGCGCTGCCCGTCCACCGTCACCGTGCGATCCAGTGCGCGCACTTCCATGCGGTGCAGCAGCAACAGTTCCAGCAGGCGCCGGGTCAGTGCCGGGTCGTGCGCATCGCCGAACACGAAGCTTTTCACCGGCTGTTGTGCCGCCTGCTTCAGTGCGCTCTGGAAGAAATCCTTCTGCAGGTCGAACAGGCCACTGCGCTCGGTCACCGCACCGCGCACCGTGCCCAGGCCGGTGGCGACCTGGTTGCGGATGGTGAAGGGGAAGGTCAGCAGGCCGTTCACCGATTCCTGCACGCGCCCACGCGAGCTGGCCTGCTCGACGGTGACGCCGACCGCGCCGTGGAAGTCCGGATAGGTCGAGCCATACACCGGCGAGAAGTTGTCGTAGTTCTCGCCGGTGTAGTACAGCGAGCCCAGCGCATCCAGCGACTGCGCGTGGTACTTGGCCAGGGTCTTGTTGAACGCGTAGGACGCTGCCGGAATCAGCGGGCTGTGCATGCTCTTCGGCGAGGGCTCGAAGTAGTACGTGCTGTCCTTGCCCATCTCGTGGAAGTCGATCTGCACGTTCGGGTACCACTGGTGGAACACGGCCAGCTTGGGCCGCGAGTCCTGCTGGGTCAGGGCCAGCCAGTCGCGGTTGAGATCGGTGAAGTAATGGTTGGTGCGGCCCTGCGGAAACGGTTCGACATGTTCCTTGTCGGCCGGGTCGGACGAGGCCGGGTGCGAGGCCCAGGCGTTGTGCCAGTTGGCGGCACGGTCACGGCCGTCGGGGTTCTGCGCCGGGTCGAACAACACCACCGACTGCTGCAGCCACTGCTGGGTTTCGGCGCTGCGGTTGGCCACCAGGTAATAGGCGGTCAGCATCGCCGCTTCGCCGCTGGAGGTTTCGTTGCCATGCACACTGTAGCCCAGCCAGACCACGACGGGGCTGTCACCGGCCGCGCTGCGCGGTTGCGCCGGGTCGATCAGGGTGGCGTGCTGCTGGCGGATCTGTTCGATGCGGGCCTGGTTGTCGGCGGCGGTGACGGTGGCGATCAGCAGGGGCCGGCCTTCGTAGGTGCGGCCGATCTCCTGCACGCGGATCTTGTCCGAGTGCTTCGCCAGTTCCTGGAAATAGGCCACCAGCTGGTCATGGCGGGTGTAGCGGCTGCCGATCGGGTAGCCGAGGAACTGCTCGGGGCTGGGAATGGCGGCATCGAACGCGTCAGCGTCGGTGGCCTGCGGGAAGAAGTACGCACTCTGGGCCCGCGCCGGCAGCGGCGAGGACAGGACGGTGGCGGCGGCAAGCAGCAGCGGAAGAACGGCACGGCGGTGGAAGGACACGGTGACTCCCCAGGAAACAGGACAGCGGCAACACGGCCGGCCACGGGTTGTGGCCGGCCGTGGCGATGGCATCAGAAGCGGTAATCGAAGCCGAGGGTGAAGTAGCGGCCACGCAGGTCGTACTGGCTGAAGTCGTACGGCGCGCGGATGCCCGGGAACGAGGCGTCGTACGGCGGCGTCCTGTCAGCCAGGTTCTGCACCTTGGCGTAGACGGTCAGCTTGTCGATGCCGGCATAGGCCAGGTACAGATCGAACTGGTTGTACGCATCGATGCGGTCCTGGACGGCCGCGGCGGCGGTGCTGGCCTTCTGGTCGTAACCGCTGGTGTAGTACCAGGTCACGGCCGCGGTGAAGTCGCGGAAGGTCCAGTCCAGCGTGGTGGTCGCCTTGTTCTTCGGCAGCGTGGCGCCGAGGTTGCTGCCGGCGTAGTCCACCAACGGGCCGCCGACCACGGTCGGGCGTCGGTAGTCACGCACGTGGGTGTAGGCCGAGGACAGGGTGAAATCGCCCAGCGCGGCGGTCGGGATGCGCTGGCGCAGTTCGATGTCGATGCCCGAGGTCTTCAGCTCGCTCAGGTTCTGGTAGCGGTTGAACACGGCCAGCAGCTTGCCGCGCTCATCGCGCTGCACGGCAGCGGCCACGTTGTCGTTGACCAGGGTCTGGGTGTTGTTGGTGCCGACCAGGTTGTCCAGCTGGATGCGGTAGTAGTCCACGCTCAGGTTGGTGTTGGCCCACGGCGAGAGCACCACGCCGAAGTTCACGCTCTTGATGCGCTCGGGCTTCAGCTCGCTGTTGCCGACGGTGAAGAAGGTGGGGTTCTGGCGCGAACCCGGCACGTCCGGATCACGCGGGTCGACCACGCTGCCGTAGGCGATGCTGGTGCTGTTGGAGTTCTCCGACAGCGACGGCGCACGGAAGCCCTTCGACGCCGAGGCGCGCACCAGCAGGAAATCCAGCGGCTGCCAGCGCAGGCCGAGCTTGGGCGAGAACGCGTCGCCGAAGTCGTCGTAGTGATCGGCACGTGCGGCGGCGGACAGTTCCAGGCCCGTGGCCAGCGGCACGTTCACTTCGGCATAGGCGGCGCTGACCTTGCGCTCGCCGTGCACCTCGGCGATGGCCGGGCGTACCTGCAGGCCGGCATCGATCTGCCAGGGGTTGTTGGAATCGAGCTTCTCGCGGCGCCATTCGGCACCGGCAGCAAAGCCGATGTCACCGGCCCAGGTGCGGCCCAGGGTGCCGGAGATCTTGGCGTCTACGCCCTGCAGCACCGATTCGGCCGGGCGCAGGGTGGAGATGTTGATCGCATCGATCACCGACTGCGGGGTGGCCGACGGGTTGAGCAGGTTGTAGCTGCCGCTGGCCAGCGCATCGGCCAGCGCCCAGCGGTTGGCGAAGCCGCCCGACACGGTCTCGCGCTCGCTGCTGCGGGCGCCGAACGCGACCACTTCCCAATCCCAGGCGGCGGTGCTGCCGCGCAGGCCGACCACGCCGCGGTAGGCGGTGGAGCGGTTGGTCTTGATGGTGCCGCCGAGGTCGAAGAAGGTGTATTCGATCGGCACGGCGCGGCCATACGGGTTGTACGGGCTGCTGGCCGGCAGGTTGGACGAGACCGGTTCGGCAAGGCCGGTTTCCGCGTTCAGGGCGAAGCGGCCGCTTTCCAGGGTGAAGAACGGGCTGCTGCCGAACCACGCGGCGCTTTTGATCTGGCTGTACAGCACTTCGCCGAAGGCTTCGACGTTCTCGCCGAGGCGGAAGGTGCCGTTGGCATACGCCTGGTAGCGCTTGGTCGAGGGAATCAGGGTGGTGTACGGCGCCTGGTTGAAGCCGCAGGTATCACCGGCGAGGCCGTCGATGGGCGCGCTGGCGACGCGGGTGGTGCCGGTGGGGCAGTTGCCGTCGGCATCGAGCATCGGCACCGAGACGCCGTTGATCAGATAGCGCGCGCCCTTGGCCGACCAGCCGTTCCAGCGGCCACCGGGCTGGTCGCTGTAGATGCCGCTCTTGGTCAGGTTGCGCTCGTCCTGGTCCAGGCGCTCGCGGTTGTAGCCCTGCAGGCTGAAGAGGATGTTGTAGCCATCGGTATCCAGATCACCCAAGCCACCGACGAACTTCAGGTTCTGCTCGTGCAGGCCACCCTGGTCGGCACCGCCGAAGCTGCCGCCAAGTTCGGCGCCTTCGAAGTTCTGCCGGGTGATGATGTTGACCACGCCGGCCACCGCATCGGAACCGTACACGGCCGATGCGCCGTCCTTGAGCACTTCGATGCGCTCGACGGCGACCAGCGGCAACGCGTTGAGGTCGACGAAGGTGTCGGACAGGCCGCCGGCCGGGAAGCCGTAGTTGGCCAGGCGGCGGCCGTTGAGCAGCACCAGCGTGTTCTTCTGCGAAAGGCCGCGCAGGCCGATGCCTGCCGAGCCGGACGCCCAGCCGTTGTTGGTGGTTTCGTTGGCGGCGTTGCCGGTGTTGGCCGAGATCGAGCGCAGCACGTCGGCGACGGTGGCCTTGCCGGTCTGTTCCAGCTGCTGGCGGCCGATCACCTGCACCGGGTTGGACGCCTCGGTGTCGGTGCGCTTGATGTTGGAACCGGTGACGCGCACGGCGGCCAGGGTGCTGGCTTCGCCACTGGCGTCGGCGGAGGTTTCGGCGGCGGCAGACAAAGGCGCGGCCAGAGCGACGGCCAGGGCCGCCACGAGCAGGGTGTGCTGGGGCATGACGATGTGGGGGGTGGTAGTGGACGACGGAAGTTCCGCAGTAATCCATGCCAGGTCTGGCGGGACCAATAACATCTCTTCATACGGATATAAGAGAAGCTAACATCTCTTCATCCGGATGGAAAGAATTGCTTTACGGAAAGCCAACAACCGGGACGGCCGCGGCGGCGGGGCCGGCGTACAATCGCGCCATGGAAATCTTCAAAGTCTTCATGCTCGAGGCGGCCCACCGCCTGCCCAACGTGCCGCCGGGCCACAAATGCGCGCGCCTGCACGGCCACTCGTTCCGGGTGGAACTGAAGGTGGAGGGCGAGCCGGGTGCGCAGACCGGCTGGATCATGGATTTCGGCGACGTCAAAGCCGCCTTCCAGCCGATCTACGACCGCCTGGACCACCACTACCTCAACGACATCCCAGGCCTGGAAAACCCGACCAGCGAGAACCTGGCGGTGTGGATCTGGAAGGAGCTGAAGCCGCTGCTGCCCGCGCTGAGCGAGATCACCGTGCATGAAACCTGCACCTCCGGCTGCCGGTACCGCGGCCCGGCCGCCTGATCAAGCCATTGATACTCAAGGGTTTCTGAAGGCGCCTTGAGCGCCTTCTTCTTTTTTGTTGCATTGCGGCATGATCGGCGTATGCTGCATTGCATCAACCGCTTTCGATGCCGCCATGGCCAACGCCTTCGCCGATCGTTTCAGTGATGCCACCCGCCAGCTGGCGGCTGCGGCAACGCGTGCAAACCGATTGGCGCTGGAAAACGCCGAGAGCATGTTCGGCGTGCAGCTGAAGGCGATGGAACGCAACCTGACCGCAACCGGCGGCTGGCTGGGCGAACTGGCCCGCAGCGAGGATCCGGCCGGGTTGCTGCCCAAGGGCGCACAGCTGTGGCAGGACAACCTGCAGCGGCTGGGCCAGGCCCAGCAGGACGTGGTCGATCTTGGCCTGCAGGCCGGTCGCGCCTGGTCCGACCTGGTGCAGGGCCAGACAAATACAACGGCGGACGCCACCGGCAACAGCCACTGACGTCACGCCCACGCTCATTGCATGGGTCCCTCCCCCCATGCAATCCGGACCCGGCAGATCCCTCCCTCTGCCGGGTCTTTTTTTGCCTGCAATCCGGTGAAGCGCACGCGTCACGGGCGGCCTGGCGGCCGCGCACACCGGTAGCGCCGGGCCATGCCCGGCGAGCGCAGCGGCGTATCAGGGCCCCGCGCTCTCCGCGCGCGGCAGCGCAAACACGAACAGCGCGCCGGTCGCGCTTTCCCGCAGTTCGATACGACGACCGTGCAGCTGCACGATGCGCTGCACGATCAGCAGGCCGAGCCCACCATTCTCGCCACGCCGCGCCCCCAGTGCCGCCGGGGCCTGGAACAGCTGCGCACGCAGCGCCGGCGCCACGCCCGGGCCATCGTCGGCCACGCTCACTTCCACGCTGCCGTCGATGGCGCGCAGCTGCACCCGCACCTCGCCGCCCTCGGGCGCATGCCGCAGCGCGTTGTCGAGCAGGTTGGTCAGCACCCGCTCGACCAGGCCGAGGTCGGCACGCACCAGCGGCAGGCCCGGCGGGAAGTCCGCATGCAGGTGCTGGCCGCGCGCCTGTGCGGCCAGTTCGAACTTCTGCAGCACGTCCTGCAGCAGTTCCGGCAGCGCAAACACCTCCCACTCCAGGCGCACTTCGCCATGTTCCAGCCGCGCCAGTTCGAACAGCGCGCGCGCCAGGCGGCCGACCTTGGCGCTCTGCGCCAGGGCGATGCCGAGATAGCGACGGCGTTCGTCCGGCGACAGCGTGGCTTCCTTCAGCGCCATCGTTTCCAGGTAGCCATGCAGCGAGGACAGCGGCGTACGCAGGTCGTGCGAGATGTTGGCCACCAGTTCGCGGCGCTGCAGGTCCTGCTGGCGCAGCTGCTGCCACTGTTCGCCCAGCCGCTGCGCCATCTGCGCGTGGGCATGTTCGAGGATCTTCAGTTCGTCACGCTCACCGCTGCGCAGCGGCACCGGGGCCGGCAATGGCGTGGGCGCATCGATGTCGAAGGCCTGGATGCGCCGGGTCAGCCGGCGCAGTGGCCGGGTGACCCAGTAGAACGCCACCAGCCCGGCCAGCAGGCCCAGCCCACCCACCAGCAGCACCGACCACAGCGTGGTGTTCCACTGATTGCTGGCGGCCAGGTCGTCGGCCAGCATCTGCCTGTGTTCGCCCACCAGCACCACATACACGTAACCGGCCTGGCGCCCCTGCACCACCAGCGGGGCCACGCTGAACACCTTGCGGCCGCCGGTACTGCGCGGGTCGTCGCCGAGGATCGGCAGCGGTGCACCGGCCAGCAGGCGACGCAGCGGCGCCAGGTCGACGCGGTTGCGCAGCAGGTGGCCGCTGGGCGCATCGTGGCCGAGGATGCGGCCCTGGTCGTCCAGCAGGTACACCTCCACGCTGGGATTGACCGCCATCAGCTGGCCGAACAGCGCGCGCACCGCAGTATCGCGCATGCCGCTGGTGTCCATCAGTTCGCTGCGCTGGGCGATGTGTTCGGCCAGGCCCATCGACAGCCGCTGCACCACTTCCTGTTCGTGGCGGGTGCTGGCGCGCATCTGCAGGGCCAGCAGGGCCATGCAGCACATCAGCATCAGCGCGGCGATCACCGCCGCCAGCTTCTGCCACAGGTTGGGCTTGATCATGCCGCCGCCCCGGCCGGGTCAACCAGCTTGTAGCCACGCCCCCACACCGTCAGCAGGCGCCGCGGCGTGGCCGGGTCGAGCTCGATCTTGCTGCGCAGGCGGTTGATGTGGGTGTTCACCGTATGCTCGTAACCATCGTGCTGGTAGCCCCAGACCTGGTTGAGCAGTTCCATCCGTGCGAACACCTGGTCGGGGTGGCGGGCGAAGAACAGCAGCAGGTCGAACTCACGCGGGGTCAGTTCCAATGCGCTGCCATCGACCGAGGCGGTGCGCGCCACCGGGTCCAGCTGCAGGCCACCGACCTCGACCGCACCGGCATCGATGCGCGCGTTCTGTGCCATGGCTTCGGCGCGGCGCAGCAGCGCGCGCACGCGGGCCACCAGCTCGGGCATCGAGAAGGGCTTGGCCAGGTAGTCGTCCGCGCCCAGTTCCAGGCCGACGATGCGCTGGGTCTCGCTGCCACGTGCGCTGATGATGATGATCGGCACGTAGCGCGCCATCGCACGGGCGCGCTGGCAGATCTGCAGGCCGTCCACACCGGGAAGCATCACGTCCAGCACCAGCGCGTCCCACGGGCCGTCCTGCTCCAGCAGGCGCAGGCCGGCATCGCCGGTGGCGGCGTGGGCGACGTCGTAGCCCTCGTCGGCCAGGTGCATGCGCAGCAGGTCGGCGATGTGGGCATCGTCTTCGACGATCAGGACGCGTTTGGCGGACATCGGCAGCTCGGGGCCAGTGGGGAGGCTGCCCGCATTGTGGCGCGGGACGGCCACCGATACCTCACGAAAAATTGAATCCTGCGTGAGGATTCGTTGACCCGGGCAGGCGCAGCATGGCCCCGTCGCCCCTTGCAGGAGTCCGCCATGCCCCTCACCCGCCGCCACCTGCTGGGCCTTGGTGGCCTTGCCACCGCCGCTGGCGTGCTCGGCCTGGGCGCGTGCAGCCGCGCCGCCACGGCCGCCGCCGAGAACCGCCCGGCTCGACAGTTCCCGCTGATGCGCACCGACGCCGAATGGCGCCGGCTGCTGACCCCGGCGCAGTACGCGGTGCTGCGCCAGCAGGCCACCGAACGGGCCGGCAGCAGCCCGCTGGACCGCGAACACCGGCAGGGCACCTTCACCTGCGCCGGCTGCCAGCAGCCACTGTTCTCCTCGTCCACCAAGTTTGAAAGCGGCACCGGCTGGCCCAGCTTCTGGGCACCGCTGCATGGCGCCGTCGGCGAGGACCGCGACACCACCTTCGGCATGTTGCGGGTGGAGGCGCACTGCAGCCGCTGCGGCGGCCACCTCGGCCATGTCTTCAACGATGGCCCGCGCCCCACCGGCCTGCGCTACTGCATGAACGGTGCCGCCCTGCTGTTCCAGCCCGGCGCGGCACAGCAGGACAGCAACGGTGGCTGGCGCGTGCCGCTCGGTTCTTCCCCTGTTTCTGGAGCCTGATGATGCTGCTGTTGCTGCTGGCCTACCTGGGCGGTGTATTGACCCTGCTCAGCCCGTGCATCCTGCCGGTGCTGCCCTTCGTGTTCGCGCGGGCCAACCGCTCCTTCGTGCGCAGCACGCTGCCGCTGCTGCTGGGCATGGCGCTGACCTTCGCCGCGGTCGCCAGCCTGGCCGCCGTGGGCAGCCAATGGGTGGCGCAGGCCAACCAGATCGGCCGCTGGCTGGCCCTGGTGCTGATGGCGGTGTTCGCCCTCGCGCTGCTGTGGCCGCGCCTGGCAGACCATCTGCTGGCGCCGTTCCAGCGCGTGGGTGCACGGCTGAGTGCACGCGCCGATGCTGCGGATGATGCCGGCCGTGGCGGTGCTGGGACCTCGCTGCTGATCGGCATCGCCACCGGCCTGCTGTGGGCGCCGTGCGCCGGCCCGATCCTCGGTCTGGTGCTGACCGGCGCTGCCCTGCATGGCGCCAGCGTCGGCACCAGCGCGCTGCTGCTGGCCTACGCATTGGGCGCGGCCACCGCGCTCGCGCTGGCGGTATGGATCGGCGGCCGCGTGTTCAACGCCCTGCAGGCGCGCCTTGGCCTGGGCGACGTGCTGCGCAAGATGCTGGGCGTTGCCGCGCTGCTGGCGGTGGTGGCGATCGGGCTGGGCTGGGATACCGGCCTGCTGACCCGCCTGTCCACGGTGAGCACCGCGCGCATCGAACAGGGTCTGCTCGATGCCGTGCCCGGTGCGCAGCCCGCGGCGCCACCGATGATGATGGCCGGCGCGACTGCCGGTGCCGACGCGCCGCTGCCGGTGGAAGGCACCCTGCCCTCTCTGGACGGTGCCACCGGCTGGCTCAACAGTCCGCCGCTCAAGGCCGGACAGCTGCGCGGCAAGGTCGTGCTGATCGACTTCTGGACCTATTCCTGCATCAACTGCCTGCGTGCGATGCCCTTCGTCCACGAATGGGAACGGCGCTATCGCGACCATGGCCTGGTGGTGGTTGGCGTGCACACGCCCGAGTTCGCCTTCGAACGCGACCCGCGCAACGTGATGAAGGCCGTGCAGCAGCTGAAGGTGGAATACCCGGTGGCGCTGGACAACCAGTATTCGATCTGGCGCGCATTCAACAACCAGTACTGGCCGGCGCAGTACTTCGTCGATGCGCAGGGCAACATCCGCGCCCACCAGTTCGGTGAAGGCAATTACGCGCATTCGGAACAGGTGATCCGCCGCCTGCTGACCGAGGCCGGCCAGACCGATCTGCCGCCGCCGGCCGACCCGGCCGCCGCCGACCTGCAGGGCGTGGCCACGCAGGCCGACATGGGGAACCTGCGCTCGCCGGAAACCTACCTGGGCCATGCACGCGCCGAGCACTTCGCCTCGCCCGGCGGGCAGCGCAACGATGTGGCCTTCGACTACACGCTGCCGGCCAGCCTCGCGCTCAACCAGTGGGGCCTGTCCGGCCGCTGGACCGTCACCGATGAAGCCGCGCAGCTGCAGCAGGCCGGCGGCCGCCTCGCCTTCCAGTTCCATGCCCGCGACCTGCACCTGGTGTTGGCACCGACGCAGGATGGCACGCCGGTGCGCTTCCGCGTGTGGCTGGACGGCAAGCCGCTGCCGGCCACCGATGCCGGCAGCGATGTCGGCGCCGATGGCACCGGCGTGGTCAACGAGAACCGTCTGTACCAGCTGGTGCGCCAGCGCGGCACGGTCGGCCCGCACCGCTTCGAGATCGAGTTCCTCGATGCGGGCGTGCAGGCCTATGCCTTCACCTTTGGCTGAGAACAGGAGGGCACGATGAAATTCTCCTTCGAACAGGGCATTGCAACAGGTGTTGCCGGGCTGGTCGCCACGGCACTGGTGGCCGGCGTGCTGCTGGTTGATCGCGGCGCGATGGCCGCGCCGGCTACCGCCAGCGCGCAGGTACAGGCACTGCCGGCACCCACCGGCGATGCCGCCTTCACTGATGGCGCCACCCACGCCAGCGTGGTGTTTGCCGGTGGCTGCTTCTGGGGCGTGCAGGGCGTGTTCCAGCACGTGAAAGGCGTGAGCAATGCGGTGGCCGGCTATGCCGGAGGCAGTGCCGCCGATGCGCGCTACGAGCGCGTCAGCAGCGGCCGCACCGGACACGCTGAAGCAGTGAAGGTCGACTACGATCCGCGCCAGGTCAGCTATGGGCAGCTGCTGCAGGTGTTCTTCTCGGTGGCGCACGATCCCACCCAGCTGAACTACCAGGGCCCCGACCACGGCAACCAGTACCGCTCGGCGATCTTCAGCGATGACGCCAGGCAGCTGGCTGCCAGCCGCGCCTACATCGACCAGCTGGGCAAGGCTGGCAGCTACCGCGGCCCGATCGTGACCCAGGTGGCCAGCGGCCAGCGTTTCTACCCGGCCGAGAGCTACCATCAGAATTACATGAACAACTACCCGCAGGCGGCCTACATCCGCTACTACGACGCACCGAAGCTGGCCGCGCTGGGCAAGCAGTTCCCCGCGCTGTACCGGCGCCAGGCATCGCTGGTACCGATGCGCTGACCGCGCTTTCGTAGAGCCGAGCCCATGCTCGGCTGCCCTGCCGGGAAAGCAGCCGGGTATGGGCTCGGCTCTACACAAAAAAAGACGCACGGCCTTGCGGCCGTGCGTTTGCAATGGATCGGCCAGGCCCCGATCAGGCCCCACCGACAGCACCATGCTAGGCTCGGCGGCATCCTGGGTACAGCTCCAGATGCAGGCCAGTCCAATGGATACAGATCCGCGCACCACCCCGGCCCCGCCGCGCTACCAGCGCCTGTCCGATGAGCTGGCCGAGGCAATCCACGGCGGTCGTCTGCCGGTCGGCAGCCGCCTGCCCTCGCTGCGGCAGATGGCCGCGCAGCGCCAGCTCAGCCTGAACACCGTCATCGCGGCCTACCGGCAGCTGGAAGATGCAGGGCTGGTGGTGCCGCGGCCGAAGGCGGGTTTCGAGGTGGCGCCGCGCCTGTCAGTGCCGCAGCGTTCGCTGCGCGATGCACCCTCGGCGCCCACCGCACCGCTGCAGCAGGCCTTGATGGCGCGCGTGCTCCAGGCACAGCAACGCCCTGGAGTGATCGATCTGGCGTTTGCCGGGCCGCGTGGGCGGCAGTTCTATCCCGGCGCCCAGCTGGCCCGGCACACCGCGCAGGTGCTGCGCCACGGCCAGCAGACGGTGGAAACCTATGCGCGCCCGAATGGCTCGCCGCGCCTGC
Source organism: Stenotrophomonas sp. STEN054 (assembly GCF_056854535.1). Taxonomy (NCBI): domain Bacteria; kingdom Pseudomonadati; phylum Pseudomonadota; class Gammaproteobacteria; order Lysobacterales; family Lysobacteraceae; genus Stenotrophomonas; species Stenotrophomonas sp. STEN054. Next base: position 12,778 of record NZ_JBXFWG010000042.1, read on the forward strand.
TGGCGCAGATCGTACGGCGTGGCCCGCGGATGGGCCTGCATACGCATGCCGACCGCCTGCTGCTGACCCACGGCGCGATGGAAGCGCTGCAGCTGGCCCTGCGCGCGGTGACCGAACCGGGCGCGGCCGTGGGCATCGAGGCCCCGTCCTACTTCAACCTGTACCCGCTGCTGGCCAACCTCGGCCTGCAGGCCATCGAACTGCCTACCCACCCGCAGCACGGGCTGGACGTGGATGCGCTGGAAGCGCTGCTGGAGCACACGCCGCTGGCCGCGCTGGTGGTCATGCCCACCGTGCACAACCCGCTGGGCTGCACCATGCCGACGGCCGCCAAGCAGCGCCTGGCCGAGCTGATCAATGCACGCCAGCTGCCGCTGATCGAGGATGCGGTGTACGCCGAGCTGCAGTTCTGCGAGCCACCGGCGCCGCTGCTGAAGGCGTTTGATCGCGATGGCTGGGTGATGGTGGTCGGCGGCTTCTCCAAGACGCTGGCGCCGGATTACCGCATCGGCTGGCTCGATGGGGGCCGCTTCGCCGAGCGCATCGCCCTGCTCAAATTCCAGTCGACCGGCGGTGAACCACAGCTGCTGGGTGATGCGGTGGCCGCTTACCTGCAAGCCGGCAGCTACGAGCACCACCTGCACCGCATGCGCCGGCTGTACCGCGAACAGGTCGGGCGCCTGCGCCAGCTGGTGGCCGAACACTTCCCCGCCGACACCCGTGCCACCGAGCCACAGGGTGGCTTCCTGCTGTGGCTGGAACTGCCGGGCGTGGATACCCGCGAACTGTTCGAGCGGGCGCTGGCGGAGGACATCGTGTTCATGCCCGGCCAGGTGTATTCGCGCGGTGCGCGCTACCGGCATTGCCTGCGGCTGTCGTGCTGCCAGGCGCTGGATGCGCGCTTCATCAGTGCGGTGGAGCGGCTGGGTGCGATCGCGCGGGAATTGTCGGCACGGTAGTGCCGGCCGCTGGCCGGCAATCGCGGTGCCGTTCGTATCGGTTGCCGGGTAGAGTCGACCGTTGGTCGACTGCTCCTGATCAGACCCCGCGCTGCGCGCGATAGTCGACTGACAGTCGACTCTACCGCTGCTCCGCTCCCAGGTGCGCGCCCAGGGTCAGGCCATCCGCGCCCGGCAGGTACGGCAACCTCCCCCAGCACGGTATCGGCAGGCGCTGCTGCAACGTGGCGATGTTCTCGTCCTGGCGCTGCATGGTGGGATCGATGTGGTTGCCGATCCAGCCCAGGCACTCCACGCCGCTGGCCTGCAGCGACTGCGCGGTCAGCCGTGCGTGGTTCACGCAGCCCAGGCGCATGCCCACCACCAGCAGCACCGGCAGGCGCAGCGCGCGCACCAGATCCAGCTGGTCCAAGGTGGCCGACATCGGCGCCAGCCAGCCGCCCACGCCTTCGACCACCACCACGTCGGCCTGCGCACGCAGGCGCGCGAACGCGGCCACGATCGGCGCCAGCTGCACCTGCACGCCGTCCTCGGCGGCGGCCAGTTCCGGCGCCAGCGGCTGCCGCAGCGCATAGGGATTCAGGTCGGCGTAGTCCGGCACCGGCCAGCTGGCCGCCTGCAGCGCCAAAGCATCCTCGTTGCGCAGGCCCTGGCCGAGGTCCTGGCTGCCACTGGCCACCGGCTTCATGCCCACCGCACGCAGCCCGCGCCGGCGCAGCGCATGCAGCAGCGCGGTGCTGCTGGCGGTCTTGCCGATTTCGGTATCGGTCCCGGTGACGAACACGGCCGGCGGCATCAGGGTGGGCAGGGGCATCAACAGATCCAGGCATGCAACAGAGCGTGCATTATCGCTGGTCCCGTACGCTTGCTAGACTGCAGGCATGTTCGCCAATGCCTCGCTCACCGGCAGCAAGCCGGAACAATACGCCCAGCTGCTGGAACAGGCCCGCGGCCTGGTCTACGCCGAGTCCGACCGCATCGCCAATGCGGCCAACCTCTCCGCGCTGGTCTACCACGCCCTGCCCGACCTGAACTGGGTGGGCTTCTACCTTTATGACGGCAAGGAGCTGGTGGTCGGCCCGTTCCAGGGCCTGCCGGCCTGCGTGCGCATCCCGCTGGACAAGGGCGTGTGCGGTGCCGCCGCCAGCCAGCGCGTCACCCAGCGCGTGGAAGACGTCGACGCCTTCCCCGGCCACATCGCCTGCGATTCGGCCTCGCGCTCGGAGCTGGTGGTGCCGCTGCTGCGCGGTGATGAACTGATCGGCGTGTTCGACATCGACAGCCCGAAGGTGGACCGCTTCGATGCCGAGGACCAGGCCGGTCTGGAAGCCATCGCCCGCGTGTTCGTCGAGGCCCTGGGATGAGCGCACCGAAGCTGCGCAACATCGGCCCGAAGAGCGCGGCGTGGCTGCGCCAGGTCGGCCTGCGCAGCCGCGAGGACCTGGCCGCGCTCGGCGCGGTCGGGGCCTTCGTCAAGGTCAAGCGCGCCGGCTTCAAGCCGAGCCTGAACCTGCTTTATTCGCTGGAAGGCGCGCTGCGGGACTGCCACTGGCAGGAGCTGGGCGAAGCCCAGCGCGAGGCGCTGGTGCAGGATTACGAGGCACGCATCGCCGCGCATCCGCTGAAGGCGGCTGGCCCGGCATCGGGCCCGGTGCATGAGCAGCGCTTCGACACCGGGGATGACGGCGAAGACAGTTTCGCCGAGAGCGCCGACGAGGATTGAGGCGTCCGCGTTGCGGGGAAGGCCGGCCAGCGGCCGGCACTACCACGGTGATGCGGCTTACGGCTGCTGCAGTTCCAGCAGCTCGCCGACCAGGCCCACTTCGCCGCGTTCCAGCCACACCCGCAGGCGCGTGCCGTGGTCGATGCGCAGTGCCCAGCACAGCGACAGCGGCAGCCCGCAGACCTGCGACAGCACCATGCGCAATGGGCCGCCATGGCTGACCACCACGGTCGGCAGCGGATCCTCATCGTCCAGCAGGCGATCCAGCGCGCGTGCGATGCGCCGTTCGAAGTGGCCCCAGCTCTCGCCGTTGGGCGGCGGGAACGCATGCGGATCGGCATGGAAGGCCGCCAGCGCGTCCTCCGGCAGGTCGAACAACGACTGCCCGTCCCAATCGCCGAAATCCAGTTCTTCCCACTCCTCGTCCGCCTCCACGTCCAGCCCGCGCGGGGTGGCCAGGGCCATCGCCGTGTGCAGCGAGCGCAGGCGCGGCGAACTGATCACCCGCTGCCAGTCCTGCTCGGCATAGGCGTCGACCAGTTCCTGCGGCAGGCGGGCCAGCTGCGGCGGATCGCTGCGGCCATCGAGGAACTCATCGCGGCCGTTGCCGGCATGGCGGACCAGGTCGAGGATCATGCGTGCGTCCTGTGCAGGCAACGCGGGAACAGCAGAAAACAGCGGGACATCGGCAACGGCACCACGGGATCGAGGGGACATTCTACGGGCACAGCGAAGGCAGTCGAGCAAGCTCGACTCTACGGGGTCCCGGGGATGCCGTAGACTGCGCCCACTTCCAGGTGACCTGCGGCCATGGCCGGCAGGTTGAAACGGGAAGCCGGTGACGCGTGGCAACACGCCAGGCCGGCGCTGCCCCCGCAACGGTAAGCACGTCTGTTCCAGGCAATACCGCCACTGTGCCATCGGCATGGGAAGGCGCCTGGACGGTGGCCTCGCGCCACCTGGCGGCAAGCCCGGAGACCGGCCCGGAAGCCTCAGGTCGCGATGCGGTGGGCATGGCGCTGGATGACCGTGGCGCTGCCGCGGCTTCGGCGCCTGCCTGCCTTTGCTCGCGGTTCCTCCCCTTCGCCACGCGGGCGTGCGTGGCACCTGGAGTCCCCCGATGAAGCTGCAGTCCCGAATGCTGTTCCTGGCCGTGCTGGCCGCCCTGCCCGCCCTGGCCCATGCGCAGGCCAACGAAGACACCGCGGCGCTGGACCAGGTGCTGGTCACCGCCACGCGTACCCCCATCGCCCTGCAGGACAGCATCGCGCCGGCCCAGGTGATCGACCGCGCACAGATCGAATCCAGCCAAGCCACCTCGCTGCAGGAACTGCTGGCAGGTCGCGCCGGCATCAACCTGACCAACAGCGGTGGCCTCGGCAAGCAGAGCTCGCTGTTCCTGCGCGGTACCAATTCCTCGCACACCGTGGTGCTGGTCGATGGCGTGCGCATCAACAGCGCCGACCTCGGCCTGGCGATGTACCAGGACCTGCCGCTGGCACAGATCGAACGCGTGGAAATCGTGCGCGGTCCGCAGTCGAGCCTGTACGGCGCCGATGCCATCGGTGGCGTCATCCAGATCTTCACCCGTCGCAACCAGGGCGAATTCGCCCCGCACTTCCAGCTCGGCAGTGGCAGCAATGGCCTGCGCGAGGCCAGCGGCGGCATCGGTGGCAGCGGCGAGCACGGCTGGTTCGGCGCCGACATCGCCTACCAGCACACCGACGGCATCAACGCCTGCCGTGGCTCGGCCACGCTGTTCGCCGGCTGCTTCGCCGATGAGCCCGACCGCGATGGCTACCGCAACCTGTCCAAGAGCCTGCGCGGTGGCTACACCTTCAACGACCAGTGGAGCGTGGAAGGCAGCGCGTTGCGTGCCGAGGGCGAGAACCACTACGACGGTTACTACAACTATTCGGAAACGCTGCAGCAGGTGATGTCCGGCAAGGTGCGCTACACCCCGACCGATCGCCTGGCCTTCACCGCCAGCGTCGGCCGCAGCGACAACGAATCGGACAACTACGGTGACTTCGGTGTGTTCGGCAGCGCGCAGACCCACCGCGACAATGCATCGCTGCAGGCCGACATCGGCCTGGCCGAGGGCCAGCTGCTGAGCACCGGCGTGGACTGGAGCGAAGACAACCTCGATGGCAGCAGCGCGGGCTATCTGGTCGACAGCCGCCGAAACACCGGCGTGTTCGTGCAGTACCAGGGTCGTTTCGGCCGCCACCAGCTGCAGGTGAGCGCGCGCAACGATGACAATGCGCAGTTCGGCAACCACGCCACCGGCAGCCTCGGCTGGGCGATGGACCTCGGCCACGGCCTGCGCGTGAATGCCAGCTACGGCACCGCGTTCAAGGCACCGACCTTCAGCGACCTGTACGACCCGTGGAGCGGCGTGCCGACGCTGGATCCGGAGAAGTCGAAGAGCGCCAACCTCGGCCTGTCGCAGCACGGCCAGGGCTGGCACTGGGGCATGGACGTGTACGAGACGCGCATCGATGACCTGATCACCTACGATGCGGCGACCTTCATGATGCAGCAGGTCGAGAAGGCGCGTATCCGCGGGGCCGAACTGACCGCGGGCGTAGTGCTGGCCGGCTTCGACATCAATGGCCAGCTCAGCTACACCGACCCGCGCAACCGCACCGCTGGCAGCGCGCAGTTCGACAACTGGCTGGCGCGCCGCGCGCAGCAGACCGCGCGCCTGGACGTGGACCGCCGCTTCGGTGATTTCCGCGCCGGGCTGACCGTGCAGGGCGCGGGCAAGCGTTACGACGACGCAAGCAACGCGGTGAAGGTGGGCGGCTACGGTACGCTGGACCTGCGCGCGGAATATGCGCTGACGCCATCGTGGTCGCTGCTGGCGCGCGCGGCCAACCTGTTCGACCGCAGCTACGAGACCGTGGCGTGGTTCAACCAGCCGGGCCGCGAATACCAGCTGAGCGTGCGTTACCAGCCGAAGTAACGGGCCTCGGCATCGATGCATGGCGTCGATCTACATGATTGGTAGCGCCGGGCCATGCCCGGCGAACGGATCACGGCGTCGGAATGCCTGATGCCAGCCCCGGCAGGTCACGCAGGTCGTCGATGACCGCCACGGCATGTGCCGTTTCCAGGTCCAGGCCACGCGGGTAGCCGTAGCGCACCAGTGCGATCGGCATGCCTGCGTCTTCGGCGGCACGGTAGTCGGTGAGCGAATCACCAACCATCAGGCAGGCGTCCACTGCCAGCCCGAAGTGCGCGGCGATATGCCGCAGCGGTTCACCACTGGGCTTGCGCTGCGGCAGCGAATCACCGCCCAGCACCAGCGAAAACGCATCGCCGATGCCCAGGTGCTGCAGCAGCGGCGGCACCAGCGCCGCCGGCTTGTTGGTGCAGATGGCCAGGGGCACGCCACGCGTGCGCAGCACGGCCAGCGCTTCGGGCACGCCGTCGAACAGGCGCGGGCTGCGCAGCAGGCACTCGCGGTAATGCACCATGAAGGTCGGCATCACTTCGGCCAGATCGATGTCACGACCGGCGGCATGCACGGCCTGCTCCACCAGCCGCCGCACGCCATCGCCGATCCAGCCCAGCACGGTGGCTTCAGGCACGCGCGCCAGGCCGATGTCTTCCAGCGTGCGGTTCAGCGCTTCGGCGATATCGGCCGCGCTGTCCACCAGCGTGCCGTCCAGATCAAACACAACCAACGGATAGGGATACGACAAAGGACGGCACCTGTACGACGTGGGCCGTCCATTGTACGCCCCGCGCTTTTCCCGATTCCCCCTGAGCCGAACCGGCGGGCGCGGAGTCTGGCCTTGCGCTCGACGGTCGGCAGGTCTTGCGGGTCCACACACAAGCGGCGTACCCCGGGCACATATCGACCGGGCGATACCGATCGCTTACCTCGCGCGCCTGCCATTCCCACGCCGCGCGGTTGTGGTCGAGCAGTGCCTGTCCATGGTTCATGTGTCCTCCCTGGTCGCTGGGCGCCAATCCAGATCCTGGAAGGCCGGGCTGGCAAAACACTCAGCAAGGAAATCCAGGAACCGCCGCATGACAGCGGGCTGCTGTCGACGCGATGCGTACACGGCATGAATGCCCAGCTCGTCCAGTTCGTAGGCCGGCAGCAGCTGCACCAGTTCGCCCGAACGCAGCAGCGGTGCCACCTGGTAGGTCGGCAGCATGGCGATGCCGGCACCGGCGCGCACCGCTTCCAGCAGCAGTGATGCTTCGTTGGCGCTGATGTTGCCGCCCACCGCCACCGACAGCGAGCGGCCATCGCGGTGCAGCTGCCACAGGCTCTTGCCCACATAGTGATGGGTGAGGCAGTTGTGCGCGGGCAGCTGTTCCGGCGCGCTGGGCGTGCCATGAGCCTGCAGGTAAGCCGGCGTGGCGCACAGCACCGAGCGGCAGGTGGCCAGCCGTCGCGCGATCAGGCCCGGGTCGATCTGGCGTGCGATGCGCACGGCCAGGTCCACGCGCTCCTCCACCAGGTTGACCATGCGGTCGACCAGCAGCAACTCGATGCGCGCCGCCGGATGGCGCTGCACGAAGGCAGCCACAGCGCGGGCCAGATGGCTCTGCCCGAACGACACGCTGGCGGTAATGCGCAGGGTGCCGTGCGGCTCGGGATCGTCGCTGGCCAGTTCGCCCTGCAGTTCCTCGCCGATGGCCAGCATCTGCCGGAAGCGCGCCAGCGCGGCTTCACCGGCGCCGGTCAGGCTGATCCGCCGCGTGGTCCGGTGCAGCAGGCGCGCGCCCAGCCAGTCCTCCACCTCGGCCAGGTAGCGGCTGACCATCGCGCGGGACATGTCCAGCACCTCGGCGGCGGCGGTCAGGCTGCCGCGCTCGGCCACTTCGACGAACACGGTCATGGCGGTCAATCGGTCCATCTGCTCGATCCATGCAACAAACAAGCGCGTTATACGCTGTTTTTCGAGCAACTGCAGCGGCCTACAGTGGCCACGTTCCCACCCCATTCCGCCCCAAGGAGTTCCGCCATGAAGATTGCCCTCGTCGGTGCCACCGGCAACATCGGGCGCCAGATCGCCCGCCACGCGCTGGCCAACGGCCACCAGGTCACGGCCGTGGTCCGCAGTGAAAAGGACCTGCCGGCCGAACTGGCCGGTGCCCAGCTCGCCATCGCCGCGCTGGACGACACCGACGCCCTGGCTGCGGTGATTGCCGGCCACGAGGTGCTGGCCAGCGCCTACGGCCCGCGCCCGGGTGATGACATCGCCCAGATCGCCACCGTGGCCGACCAGCTGGTCGCCGCCGCGCGCCAGGCCAAGGTGCCGCGCGTAGTGGTGGTCGGTGGCGCCGGCAGCCTGGAGATCGCGCCGGGCGTGCAGCTGGTCGACACCCCGGACTTCCCGGCCGCCTACAAGCCGTACGCACTGGCCGCGCGCGAAGCGCTGAAGCGCCTGCAGGCCGTGGATGACCTGGACTGGACCTTCTTCTCGCCGGCGGCGGAAATCGGCCCGGGCGACGAGCGTGGCCAGTACCGCGTGCAGGCGAAGACCTTCCTCGCCGATGCCAGCGGCCACAGCCGCATCAGCTACGCCGATTACGGTGCGGCGTTCGTGGCCGAGCTGGAAGCGGCCAAGTACCCGAAGCAGATCATCACTGCGGCGTATTGATCGATACGTTTCCCCGGTAGAGCCGAGCCTGCGCTTGGTTCGAGGCAAACACTGCAGCCGAGCATGGGCTCGGCTCTACACAAGGAATCGTTGATGCGTACTGCTGCCCTGCTTCTTCCGTTCGCGCTGGCCGCCGGTTTCGCCAGTGCGCCGTTGCTGGCCGCACCGGCCACGCCGGCAGCCGCCACGGCGGCGAAACACTCACAACTGCACCTGCAGACCTTCCATCCCGGCCCGCAGGCGATGTTTTCGGTGTCCTCGGTACTGATTGAAGGCCGCCGCGAGGCAATACTGGTCGATGCACAGTTCGCGGCCCGCGATGCGCGTGCACTGGTCGAAAAGATCCGCGCCAGCGGCAAGCAGCTGACCACGATCTACATCAGCCACGGCGATCCGGATTACTACTTCGGCCTGGCCACGCTGCAGGATGCCTTCCCGCAGGCACGCATCGTCGCCACCGCGCAGACCGTCGCCCATATCGAGCAGACCCAGGCCGGCAAGCTGGCCTACTGGGGCCCGAAGATGGGTGCCGATGTGCCCGCGCGCATCATCGTGCCGCAGGTGCTGGAGGGCGATGCGCTGCAGCTGGAAGGCCAGCGCCTGCCGCTGATCGGGCTGGATGGGCCGACGCCGGACCGCACGGTGCTGTGGGTGCCGTCGCTGCGCGCGATCGTGGGCGGCATTCCGGTAGTGGCCGGCGAGCATGTGTGGATGGCCGATACGCAGACGCCGCAGTCGCATGCCGATTGGCTGCAGATGCTGCAGCAGCTGCAGGCGCTGAAGCCGAAGGTGGTGGTGCCGGGCCATTATGCGCCCGGTACGGCGCTGGATGCGGGCGCGCTGCGTTTCACGGCGGACTACATCCGTGCATTCGACGTGGAAACGGGCAAGGCGGAGGACAGTGCGGCGCTGGTGAAGGCGATGCGGGCGCGTTACCCCAGGTTGGAAGGCGTGGCGTCGCTGGAGTTGAGTGCGAAGGTGGCCAAGGGCGAGATGCAGTGGCCTTGAGGCAGGTGGTTTGTTTTTGCAGGGCTGCGCCCTGCACCTGCTCAATGCAACGGCAACAGCCGGAGCAACAGCTGGGTATCTATGGGTTGGCGGCGTGGGTCCGGTGGCAGGGGACGCCGTGAACCCGTCCATGGGGGCTTGGTCGCGGCATCCATGCCGCTCACCCCCCCGCAACCGGACCCACCCCGCCTTCGACAGTTTCCCACGATCTGTCGGAACAGCGATCCGCTCTGGTGGGTGCCGACCGTTGGTCGGCACGGGGTCGGTCAGATGGAGGTGGAATGATTCGGGCCGTGCCCGAACAGTTCGCCCTGCACGACCAGTTCCTTATCGCGGAATCCACCGAGGCCGACGCCGACCAGGCGGTAGCGGGTGTCGGCGGGCAGGTCGACGCGGGCACGCAGGGAGAGGGCGATGTCGCGCAGTTCCTGCAGCGATTCCGGTGGGCGGTCGGGGGTGTAGCTGCGGGTGAGGATGCGGAACTGGGCGGTCTTCAGTTTCAGCACCACGGTGTGGCCGATGCGTTCGGTCTTGCGCGTGGCGTGCCAGGTCTTCTCGGCCAGCTGCACGATGGCCTCGCCCAGGTCTTCCAGCAGCAGGTCTTCGGCGAAGGTGTCCTCCGACGAGATCGACTGCACCTGCTGATCCGGTTCCACCGGGCGTTCGTCGATGCCGCGGGCGCGGTTGTACAGGCTGCGGCCGAAGCTGCCGAAGCTCTCTTCCAGGTCCGGCAGCGTCCAGTTGCGCAGGTCACCACAGGTGACAATGCCGCGCTCGGCCAGCTTGCCTTCCATCACCTTGCCCACGCCCGGCACGCTCTTCACCGGCAGGGTCAGCAGGAAGGCATCCACGCGCTGCGGCGGAATGACGAACTGGCCATCAGGCTTGCGCCAGTCCGAGGCGATCTTGGCCAGGAACTTGTTCGGCGCGATCCCGGCTGAAGCAGTCAGGTTCGTCTCTTCGCGGATCTGCGCGCGGATGGTGCGCGCGATTTCGGTGGCCAGTTCGATGCCGCTCTTCGGCGCGGTCACGTCCAGGTAGGCCTCGTCCAGCGACAGCGGTTCGACCAGATCGGTGTGGCGCAGGAAGATCTCGCGCACCTGGCGTGACACGGCTTTGTAACGCGCGAAATCCGGCGGCACGAAGATCGCATCCGGGCACAGGCGCTCGGCACGCAACGCCGGCATCGCCGAGCGCACGCCGAACACCCGAGCCTCGTAGGACGCCGCGCACACCACCGAACGCGCGCCGCGCCAGGCCACGACCACCGGCTTGCCGCGCAGCGACGGGTCGTCACGCTGCTCCACCGACGCGTAGAAGGCGTCCATGTCGACGTGGATGATCTTGCGCAGTGCGTTCATGGTTGGCTGACATGATAACCGCACCGTACCGGTCCAGACGGCGAAGTATGGTCGTTGTGCATCAACGGGATGCGTGATTCCCGGGGAAAACACTACGCACGCGTACGGTGCGGCGGTTTGATTCCCGTTGCAACCGTCGTGCATCCTCGGGGACTTGTTGCCTTGTTTTCGCTTCCAGGAATGCGCTTTCCATGACTCGTCTCCACGCGTTCAACCGTGACCAGCTGCTGGCCAGCGCCCGCGGTGAACTGTTCGGCGCCGCCGCCGGCCGTCTGCCCAACGACCCGATGCTGATGTTCGACCGCATCACTGAAATCCGCGAGGACGGCGGACCGCATGGCAAGGGCATGGTTCGTGCCGAACTGGATATCCGCCCGGACCTGTGGTTCTTCGGCTGCCACTTCATCGGCGACCCGGTGATGCCCGGCTGCCTGGGCCTGGATGCCATGTGGCAGCTGACCGGCTTCTACCTGACCTGGCTGGGCGCGCCCGGCAAGGGCCGCGCCCTGGGCTGCGGCGAGGTGAAGTTCACCGGCCAGGTGCTGCCGGAAGCGAAGCTGGTGCGCTACGAGATCGACATCACCCGCGTCATCAACCGCAAGCTGGTGATGGCCCAGGCCGATGCCCGCATGTACGTGGACGACCGCGAGATCTACAACGCCCGCGACCTGCGCGTGGGCCTGTTCACTGAAACCGGGAGCTTCTGATGCGTCGCGTCGTCATCACCGGCATGGGCATCACCTCGTGCCTGGGCAATGATCTGGATACCGTTTCCTCGGCGCTGCGCGAAGGCCGCGCCGGCATCACCGCGCTGCCCGACCACGCCGAAGCCGGCCTGCGCAGCCAGGTGGGCGGCCGCGTGGATCTGGACCTGGATGCACAGATCGACCGCAAGCAGAAGCGCTTCATGAGCGATGCGGCTGCCTTCGCCTACATCGCCATGCGCGATGCGATCGCCGATGCCGGCCTGTCGCCGGAACAGGTGAGCGCGCTGCGCACCGGCCTGATCGCCGGTTCCGGCGGTGGTTCCAGCGAATGGCAGGTGGGTGCCGTGGACCTGCTGCGCGCCCGTGGCGTGCGCAAGGTCGGCCCGTACATGGTGCCGCGCACGATGTGCTCCACCGTGTCGGCCTGCCTGGCCACCGCGTACCAGATCAAGGGCGTCAGCTACTCGCTGTCGGCCGCCTGCGCGACCTCCGCGCACTGCATCGGCGCGGCCGCGGACATGATCCGCCATGGCGCGCAGGACATCATGTTCGCTGGTGGCGGCGAAGACCTGCACTGGTCGATGAGCGTGATGTTCGATGCGATGGGCGCGTTGTCGACCAGCTTCAACGACACCCCGGCCAGCGCCTCGCGCCCGTATGACAAGGACCGCGACGGCTTCGTCATCGCCGGTGGCGGCGGCATGCTGGTGCTGGAAGACTTCGACCACGCCGTTGCCCGCGGTGCGCGCATCCATGCCGAGCTGATCGGCTACGGCGTGACCTCCGACGGTGCCGACATGGTCGCCCCGTCCGGCGAAGGCGCGGTGCGCTGCATGAAGATGGCGCTGCAGAACGTCGACCGTCCGCTGGATTACCTCAACACCCACGGCACCTCGACGCCGCTGGGCGACGTGACCGAGCTGGGCGCGATCCGCGAAGTGTTCGGCGATGCGGTGCCGCCGCTGTCGTCGACCAAGGCGCTGTCGGGCCACTCGCTCGGCGCGGCCAGCGTGCATGAGGCGATCTACTGCCTGCTGATGATGCGCGATGGTTTCGTGGCCGGCTCGGCCAACATCACCGAGCTGGACCCGGCGGTGGAAGGCTTCCCGATCCTGCGCGAGAGCCGCGAGCAGAAGCTGGACACGGTGATGTCCAACAGCTTTGGTTTCGGGGGTACGAACGCGGCGCTGGTGTTCGGCCGCGTTTGATTGGAAGGCGTGCCGACCAACGGTCGGCACCCACCAGCGCGGTGATCGCGCGGATGTAGAGCCGAGCCCATGCTCGGCTCAGTGCCAACCAAGGTTGGCATCTACCAGAGCGGTAGAGCGTGCCGACCAACGGTCGACACCCACCGGTAGCGCCGGGCCATGGCCGGCGGGCGCAGTGATCGCGCGGATGTAGAGCCGAGCCCATGCTCCGCTCAGTGCCAACCAAGGTTGGCATCTACCAGAGCGGTAGAGCGTGCCGACCAACGGCCGGCACCCACCGATTATTTCGGCAGCAACGGCACCAGCAGGGCGTGGGCATCCACCAGCGAACCGACGATGCGGTGGCCCAGCGCGCGCAGTTCTTCATCCGGATGCACCAGGTCCGGCACCTGGATCACGGTCATGCCCGCCGCCACGGCGGCGCGCGTGCCGGCCGGTGAATCCTCCAGCGCCAGACAGCGTTCCGGTGCCTTGCCCAGCCGCTGTGCGGCCAGCAGGTAGATATCCGGCGCCGGCTTCGGGTGGGCGACGTCGCCACTGGTGATGACCGCATTGAAGTACGGCAGCAGTCCGGCCGCGGCCAGCTTGCGGTTGGCCCGCGGCTGCCGCGTGGTGGTCGCCACGGCGCGCGGGATGCCGTGCGCCTTCAGCAGTTCCAGCAGCTCCAGGATGCCCGGCCGCAAGGGCAGGCCGGTCTGCGTGCGCGCCTCGTAGAGATCGTGGCAGCGCGCCGCCATCGCCGCGATCATCGCGTCCGACACGCCCTGCCCGCGCAGCAGCGCCTGGCTGTCACGGTCACCCAGGCCGACCATGCGCACGAAGAACGTTGCGTCCAGCGGCAGCCCGAGTTCGGCGGCCGCCTCGCTCCAGCAGGCGATCGACACCCGCTCGCTGTCGATCATCAGGCCGTCCATGTCGAAGATGACGGCATCCGGGAGGAACGACAGCGCAGCGAGGGAGGTCATGGAGCGAACAGGGTGTCCAGGTCGGTGGGGGTCAGCATCCGCCATTGGCCTTCGTCCAGCCCCTGCAGGTCCAGGCCGCCGACGCGGCTGCGGTGCAGGGCCTGCACGTGGTTGCCGACAGCGGCGAACATGCGGCGCACCTGATGGTAGCGGCCTTCGTGCAGCACCAGGCGCGCCTTGCGCAAGCCCAGCACTTCGAGTTCAGCCGGCAGCAGGGGCGTCTTCTCCGCTTCCAGCATCAGCGTGCCGCTGGCGAACTGCGCCACTTCATCGCCCCGCAGGTCCTCGGCCAGTTCCACTTCGTAGACCTTGGGCAGCTTCGACTTCGGCGAGATGATCCGGTGCAGCAGGCCGCCATCGTCGGTCAGCAGCAGCAGGCCGCTGGTCTCGCGGTCCAGGCGGCCGACGGTGGACAGCACCGGATCGCGGTCGCGGAAGCGCGGCGGCAGCAGATCGTAGATCAGGCGGCCGGTGTCCTTGGTCGAACAGGTGTAGCCGGCCGGCTTGTACAGGGCCAGCGACAGGCCCACCGGCGGGTCCAGCGGCTCGCCATCGACCCGGATCGCCTCGTGCGGCACCTGGTCATCGGCGTACAGCACTTCGCCGTCGGCATCGGTCACGCGACCCTCGCGGAACATCCACTGAACCTGCTTGCGGCTGCCGTAGCCCAGGTTGGCGATCAGCTTGACCAGCTTCACTTGCCCTTCCCCTTCACCGCCTCGACCAGCTTGAAGCCATCGCGCTCGGCGATGACACGTACCGCGCCGAAGCTCTCGTTGAGCGTGTACTCGTACGGCAGGTGGCGGTTGGCCACCACGTACAGGCGGCCACCCGGGCGCAGCGCCTGCGCGGCCACGGCGATGAAGCGCTGGCCGATGTCGGGGCGGTCGGCGCGCGACGGCGTGTGGAACGGCGGGTTGCTGATGATGACGTCGTAGCCCGGCTCGACGCCGGCGGTGACGTCGCGCCACAGGAAGCGCAGCGGCAGCGCGCGCGGCGGCGGCGCCAGGTTCAGTTCGGCCAGGGCCAGCGCACGCTGCTCGGCTTCGTACAGGTCCAGCGCGGTGATCTTCGGGCAGCGCTCCAGCAGCTCGCGCGACAGGTAGCCGTAGCCGGCGCCGAGATCGGCGGCACGCCCGGCCAGGTCGGCGGGCAGGTGCTCGGCCAGCAGCGCCGAGGCCGGGTCGATGCGGTCCCAGGCAAACACGCCCGGGCGGCTGAGGAAGCGGCCGCCGACGATCGGACGCACCGCGTCCAGCGCGCTCCAGCGCTTGGCCAGGTCGGCGTCGTGCTGGCCCTGCAGCAGCGCGGTCCAATACACGCGGCAGTGGTTCTTGGTCAGGCAGCCGCCGAGGCCGGTCAGCTGCTTGAGGTCGCCTTCGCCGGAGCGGGCGCCCTCGTTGTTGGACTGGCAGGCGACGATGCGGCCACCCTCGGCCACCAGGACCAGAGCGCGGGCGAACAGCGCGCGGGCTTCTTCACGCTGGCGCGGCGGCAGCACCAGCACCAGCGGGTAGCGGCCCTTGCCGGCGGCGGCGTCGATCTCGCCGCTGACGGTCCAGCCGGCGGCCTGCTGCAGCGGCTCGGCAAACGGGGCGAAGCTCTGCTCGCAGTGCACCTCGCGGTTGCCGGCGATCTCGCGCAGCGGCCAGCCATCGCGGGCACGGAGGAAGGCGACCGGGCCGTCGGGCCAGTGCAGGGTGCCGTTGCTGAACGGCAGGAGCAGGGTCTGCAGGGGGGCGTCGTTGCTGGAGGCCATCGGCGCGGGTACTTCAAGCGTAGGGCCGTCCATTGTACCGCCCTCGCCGGGCCGGCCCCGGGGGCCCGCTTTGCGAAAGTTCAACGGGCTGTTGATGCGCCGACAACATCGAAGCGTTCAGGGTAAGGTCTCCCCCAGCAAACCCCAGGAGAACCTGCATGCGCGCCTTGTTCGTCGGTGGAGTAGTCGACAACAGTGAAATGGACCTGGAAGGCAGCCATCCGCCCGTGCATTACCCCGAGGACACCGGTGGTGGGCATTCGCGCTACCGCCTGCACCAGGTCGGTCATGGTGCCGATGGCAGCGTGGCCTATGCGGTCTATGGAGCACCGGACCTCGCCGACGACGAAGTGGCCCGCGTGGCCGACGAGCGTGCCTATGCTCGCAGGTTCGAGGCCACGCCGACCGTATTCGAACACTGAAATGCGGGGTGGCGCCGGGCATGGCCCGGCGCTATCGTTTCACGCCTGTGACGGCGCCTTCGGCGGCAACCGGCTGACGCTGGCGATCTCGTCCAGCCAGACGTGGTGCTGCTGTACCGGGTTGTCATGGTCGTCCAGGCGCAGCTGGCCGTTGCTGCCTTCATCACCCGCTTCATTGCGGTACTGCTGCACCGTCGGGCGCACGGCCACGGTGCCCAGCAGGCGGCGGCCATCATGCAGGGTCAGCTGCACCTGCCATTCGCCACCCAGCTGCGGCAACAGGGCTTCCAGACGGGCGATCTGCGCTGGGTCAGTGTGGATGCGGGGCGCAATACGGGACATCGGTGAACCTCCTGGGTACTCAGTGCAAGGCATCGCTGCTGCGTTGCGGCTGCACGCTGCGCACGGCCGAAACCAGCTGCGCCACCGAGTACGGCTTGGCGACGTGTTCCTGGAAGCCCGAGGCAAGCGCGCGGCGGCGGTCATCGGCACGTGCCAGCGCGGTCACCGCCACGGCGGGAAGGTCGGTCGCGGCCACGCCCATGTCCTCGCGCAGCGTGCGCATCAGGCCATAGCCGTCCATGCCCGGCATGCCGATGTCGGTCAGCATCACCTGGTACTGCAGGTGGCCGCTGTCGGCCAGCAGGGCCAGCGCTTCACCGGCCGAACTGACCGCCGAGACACTGGCGCCCTGCTCTTCCAGCATGCGCCGCAGGTATTCCAGCACTTCCGGCTGGTCGTCCACGGCCAGCACATGCAGACCGCGCAGCGGATACGGCTCGACCACGGTCGGGTCGAGGATCGGGCCGCTGAATACTTCGCGCAGCGGCCGGCGGTCGGCATCAGGCAGGTACTGCGGCAGGCGCACGGTGAACGTCGAGCCATGGCCATGGCCGTCGCTGGCCGCGCTGATCGTGCCGCCGTGCAGTTCAACCAGCTGCTGCACGATCGCCAGGCCCAGGCCCAGGCCGCCATGTCGGCGCGTGGTGGTGCCATCGGCCTGGCGGAAACGGCTGAACAGATGGTGCAGGAACTCCGGCGCGATGCCGTCGCCGGTGTCGCGCAGGGTGATCGTCCAGTAGCCGCCATCGGCACGCACCTGCGCCTCGATGCGGCCTTCGGCCGGGGTGAACTTGATGGCGTTGGACAGCAGGTTCCAGAACACCTGCTGCAGGCGCGTGGCATCGCCCAGCACCAGGCAGGGCTGGTCGGGCAGCTGCAGGCTGACATCCAGCGCCTTGCCTTCGGCCACCGGCTCCTGTGCCCCCAGGGCATCGCCCAGCTGCGTGCGCAGGTCCAGCACTTCCACCTCCAGCTGCACCTTGCCCAGCAGCATGCTGCTCAGGTCCAGCATGTCCGAGATCAGGCGCTTCTGCGCCGTGGCGCTGCTGGCGATCACGTTCAGGCCTTTGAACAGCGGGCTGGTGTTGTCCACCCGCTGCAGCAGCAGTTCGCTCCAGCCGAGGATGGTGGTCAGAGGCGTGCGCAGCTCGTGCGACAGCGTAGCCAGGAACTCGTCCTTCAGCCGCGCCATGCTTTCCGCGGCACTGCGCGCGGCACGCTCGGACTGCAGCAGCTCCTCGCGCGCCAGTTCGATCTCACGGCGCTCGGTCACGTCCGGGCTGCTGCCCGCCAGGCCGATGAAGCGGCCCATGCGCGAGAAGCGCGGCCGCGCGTTCATTTCCAGCCAGCGCCACTGGCCATCGGCCCGCCGCGCACGCACCAGTGCATGCATCGAGCGCTGCACCGTCAGCGCTTCCTGCAGCTCGTATTCGAATACCGAAGCGTCGTCCGGATGCACCAGGCCGCGCCAGACATCTTCCGGCACGCGGGTTTCATCGCCACCGAAGAATTCGCTGAAGGCGCTGTTGACGAAACGGGCATGGCCGCGCTCGTCCAGCACCCAGACCGGCATCGGCAGGCCATCGGCCAGCGCGCTGAAACGTGCCTCGCTCTCGCCCAGCTCCACTTCGATCTGCTTGCGCGCGGTCACGTCGAAGAACAGGACGCCCAGCTTGTTTTCGCCCGGATCACCGACACGCACTGCGTCCACAGCGAATGAGCGGCCCAACGCGCGTGCTTCCATCTCGAACTGTGCCGGCTGGCCGGTGCGCGCCACTTCACCAAAAATGCGGAACCAGTCGCGTTCGTGCTGCGGCTCCAGCGCGGTCATCCGCTTGCCCTGCGCGCCTTTCAGGCCGGTGTGCCGCTCGAAGGCGTCGTTGACCTCGATGAAGCGATAGTCCACGGCCTGCTCGCCTTCGAACAGCACCTGGATCACGCAGAAGCCGGCATTGATGTGCTCGAGCACGCGGTGATGCAGTTCGGGTTCGGGCGCCGGGGCCTTCGAGGGCGGGCGCTCCGCGAGGGGCGGCAGTGTGGACAAGGGCGTGGGGAACGGACCGGGTGGAGGTACAGCATCTTCCAGAGCGCGTATTCACAGCGTCAAGCGACGTCAGTCAGGCTTGACGACCATGAATTCGCGACAACTGCTGTCGCATATGACGCAATCGGCCATTGCTGGCCCCCGGCAGCAGGATCACACTCGACCTGTCAACCGACACCGCCCCGATCACGGGACGCAGGAGACCACCATGAACCGCTCGCTTTCCGCCGCTCTGCTGCTGGCAGGCGCCCTGGTCGTGGGCAGCGCCACCGCTGCGCCACGCACTGTCACCGATCCGCGGGCACCGCGGGCGCTGCAGGCCGATGGCCCGGTCAGCGTGAAATGGGACGATCCGGCCACCTTCACCGAGATCCGCCGCAGCACCAACCGCTTCGAGGCACAGCGCGGCGACTGGGTGCAGCAGCTGGCCCGCTACGTGCGGACCGCGGCCGCCAAGCCGCTGCAGCCGGGGCAGACCCTCGACGTGACTCTGGTGGACATCAAGCGCGCCGGCGACTACGAGCCGTGGCACGGCCCGCGCGCCGACAACATCCGGATCATGCGCGACATCTACCCGCCGCGCATCACCCTGCAGTACACGCTGAAGGACGCCAGCGGCCGCATCGTCGACGAAGGCGAGGCCAAGCTGAGCGACAGCGGCTACTTGCACAACATCGGGCTGCGCAGCGACAGCGATCCGCTGCGTTTCGAGAAGCGCCTGATCGATGACTGGGTGAAGCGCCAGTTGACCACGCAGGCGACCGCCGCGCGTTGATCAAAGGCCGCCGGGCATGGCGGTGCTGAGGCGTGCGCCAAGGGCTCCGCCGAGCGCAGGCTCGGCGCTACAGATACACCCGGGCCACGCGCTTGACCGCGCACGGCAGCTGGTAGGCGCTGACACCACAGCGCGGGGCCAGTTCGGCCAGCGTCGGCGCCGTGCCCCATAGTTCCACCACGCTGCCGATGCCGGCCTGCGCGTGCGCGGTCAGGTCCACGGTCAGCATGTCCATCGACACGCGGCCGATCAGCCCACCGGGCTGGCCATCGATCAGCACCGGGGTACCGTTCGGGGCGAACTGCGGGTAGCCGTCGGCATAGCCGAGCGCGACCACGCCCACGCGGGTGCGGGCCTTGGCCACGAAGCGGGCGCCGTAGCCCACCGGCTCACCGGCTTCGATCCAGCGCTCGGCGATCACCTTGGACTGCATGGTCATCACCGGGCGCAGGCGCGCGGTCAGCGTGGTGTCGTCCGGCAGCGGGTTGGCCCCGTACAGCATCAGGCCCGGCCGCACCCAGTCGCTGCGCACGTCCGGCCAGCCCAGCAGGGCCGGCGAGTTGCACACGCTGGTTTCGCCCTGCAGGCCGTCGATAGCCGCCTTGAAGGTGGCGGCCTGCTCGTGGGTCCGCTCGCTGTCCAGCTCATCGGCGCGCGCCAGGTGGGTCATCATCACGATGCGCTCCACCTGCGGCAGCGCCGACAGGCGCGCATGCGCGGCGCGGAAGCCGGCCACGTCCAGGCCCAGCCGGTGCATGCCGCTGTCCAGCTTCAGCCACACCGTCAGCGGGCGCGGGCTGTCGAAGGCGGCCAGCGCCTCCAGCTGCCACGTCGAGCCCACCGAGAACCACAGGTCATGCTCGGCCACCAGGGGCAGCTCGCTGACCTCGAAGATGCCTTCCAGCAGCAGGATCGGCGCGCGGATGCCAGCCTGGCGCAGTTCCAGCGCCTCTTCGATGGTGGCCACCGCGAAGCCATCGGCCTCGCCTTCCAGCGCCTGCGCGCAGCGCACCGCGCCGTGGCCATAGGCATCAGCCTTGACCACTGCCAGCGCCTTGCCGCCGCCCAGTTCGCGGGCCAGCCGGTAGTTGCTGCGCAGCGCGCCCAGGTCGATCAGCGCGCGGGCAGGACGCATGCGCGGCTCTCCTGCTGCGGGGCCTGGCCGTACTGGCCGTAGCGGAAGATATCCAGGCCCTCGGTGCTGATCTGCGGCTGGCGCGCACTCATCAGGTCGGCCAGATAGCGGCCCGAGCCGCAGGCCATGGTCCAGCCCAGGGTGCCGTGGCCGGTGTTGAGGTACAGGTTGCGGAACGGGGTGGCGCCGATGACCGGCGTGCCGTCCGGGGTGGCCGGGCGCAGGCCGGTCCAGAAATCGGCCTTGGCCAGGTCGCCACCCTTCGGGTACAGGTCGCGCACCACCAGCTCCAGGGTCTCGCGGCGGCGCTGCGACAGCGACAGGTCGAAACCGGCCACTTCGGCCATGCCGCCCACGCGGATGCGGTTGTCGAAACGGGTCACGGCCACCTTGTAGCTCTCGTCCAGGATGGTCGAGGTCGGTGCCATCGCCGGGTCGGTGATCGGCAGGGTCAGCGAATAGCCCTTCAGCGGGTACACCGGCAGGCGCATGCCCAGCGGCGCCACCATCTGCGGCGAATAGCTGCCCAGCGCGACCACGAAACGGTCGGCGGTTTCCAGCCGGCCACCGATGCGCACGCCGGTGATGCGGTCGCCATCGAACTCCAGGCCGCTGATGTCCTGGTCGTAGCGGAACTCGACGCCGGCGTCGGCCGCCATCTGCGCCAGGCGGCGGGTGAACAGCTGGCAGTCCCCGGTCTGGTCACGCGGCAGGCGCAGCGCGCCCACCAGGCCATCGACATGGGCCAGGGCCGGTTCGGCCTGGATGATGCCGGCGCGGTCCAGCACTTCGTAGGGCACGCCGTACTGGGCGAGGATCTCGATGTCCTGCGCCGAGGCATCCAGCTGCTGCTGGGTACGGAACAGCTGGGTGGTGCCCAGGTCGCGGCCTTCAAACGCGATGCCGATCTGCGCGCGCAGCTCGTTCAGGCAGTCGCGGCTGTACTCGGACATGCGCACCATGCGCGCCTTGTTGATGGCGTAGCGCTCGTGGGTGCAGTTGCGCAGCATCTGCCACAGCCAGCGGTACTGGGCCAGGTCCATGCCCGGCTTGATTGCCAGCGGCGCATGCTTTTCGAACAGCCAGCCGATCGCCTTCTTCGGCACGCCCGGGGCGGCCCACGGCGAGGTGTAGCCGAACGACAGCTGGCCGGCGTTGGCAAAACTGGTCTCCAGCGCGGGGCCGGGCTGGCGGTCGATGACCGTGACTTCAAAGCCGGCCTGCCGCAGGTACCAGGCACTGGTGGTGCCGATCACGCCGCTGCCAAGAACGAGGACTCGCATGGGAACTCTCCAACCCGATGATTCCCTGCGTTTGAGCACGCCGGGAGCATAATCGGGGAAGTATATTCTTCCATTCCCAGACGATTTGCCTGATTTTGAGATCACAGGCAGGATGTTTTCCTGTGATTCACCCCCGGAGGTTGACGGCCATGGCCACACGCCCGCGCGAGCTGGACAAGATCGACCGCAAGATCCTGCGTATCCTGCAGGCCGAGGGCCGTATTTCCTTCACCGAACTGGGTGAACGGGTCGGCCTGTCGACCACCCCCTGCACCGAGCGCGTGCGCCGGCTGGAGCGCGAAGGGGTCATCACCGGCTACCACGCGCACCTCGACCCGGCAGCACTGAAGGCCAGCCTGCTGGTGTTCGTGGAAATCAGCCTGGCCTACAAGTCCGGCGACATCTTCGAGGAGTTCCGGCGGGCGGCGTTGAAGCTGCCCAACGTGCTGGAGTGCCACCTGGTCTCGGGCGATTTCGATTACCTGCTGAAGGCGCGCATCAGCGAGATGGCCAGCTATCGCAAGCTGCTGGGCAGCACCCTGCTGACCCTGCCGCACGTGCGCGAATCGAAGAGCTACATCGTGATGGAAGAAGTGAAGGAGACCTGGGCGCTGCCGATCGCGGATTGAGTGGCTGGGCCGGATGGGGTCAGAGCCCGCTGTGCGGGATCCGACCCCTGGCGCCGGTCAACGCTGCTGCGGGTGCTTCTGCGACCCCTGCTGGCGCTGCTCCTGCTGCCTGCCGCCCTTCTGCGGCTGCTGCGCATCCATCTGCTGCTGTTGCTGCTGCGGGCTGCGGCTCTGGCCCTGCTGCTCCTTGCCGGGATGACGGTTCTGCTGGTTTTTCATGATCGCGATCCAGTGGACGAAGGACATGCAACGGCGGTTGCCGCTGCAGGGCCACGGTGGTCCCGGCGCGGTTAATCGCAGGCGAAAAAACAGTGATCGGCAGGGCGTCGTTTTCGTGGGTTCAGGCCCGCCACGGCGCACATCACGGTTTGATCTGCTGCCCGTCGCCCGCCGGCACGCTGTCGTAGTAACGGCCGGTGCGCGAATCGAACACGCGGTTGGGGCCCGCCGGCTTCACCCCCGGCACGATGCGGCCGTTGCGGTCGTACACCTTTTCCGGTGCCCGCGTGGCCGGCGTCGATGCCGGTGCTACCTGCGCCGGGCCGGTCGAGCGGATCGGCTGCGCCGGCTGGCGCGGCACCTGTACCGGCAGTGCCGGGTTGGCGGGCTGCGGCGGCGCCTGCGGCGCGACCGGGGGCGGGTTCACGCTGTTCGTGCTCCGCGTGGCGGTCGGGCTGGAGGACGTGGGCACCTGGGCCTGGGCAGCCAGCGGCAGCAGGGCAGTCAACAGCAGGGCTAGACGCAGTGTCATGGCACGCTCCATCGTGTGAGACCTCCACCTTGCGCCGGGGCCTGTGTGCCGGCCATGAATGGCCATCACACTTGCAACGGACGCCGTGCACCCCCACGTTTGCCGGCATCCCCAGGCCACACCCCCACGGAGCCGGCATGAGCGCTTTCGACCTGACGCCCCCCACCGCCACCCAGACCGACGCCCTGGTGGCCGGCCTGAGTGCCGAGGAACGCCGCGTGCTGCTGCAGCACGGCACCGAGGCCCCGTTCTGCGGCGTGTTCCTCGACAACAAGCGCGAGGGCGTCTACTGCTGCCGCCTGTGCGCGCTGCCGCTGTTCCGCTCCAGCACCAAGTTCGATTCGGGCACCGGCTGGCCCAGCTTCTTCGCGCCCTACGACC
Source organism: Stenotrophomonas sp. STEN054 (assembly GCF_056854535.1). NCBI lineage: Bacteria > Pseudomonadati > Pseudomonadota > Gammaproteobacteria > Lysobacterales > Lysobacteraceae > Stenotrophomonas > Stenotrophomonas sp. STEN054. Next base: position 35,857 of record NZ_JBXFWG010000042.1, read on the forward strand.
CGGCGCACGTGACCGAAATCCGCGACATCAGCCACGGCATGATCCGCACCGAGATCACCTGCGCCCGCTGCGGCAGCCACCTGGGCCACGTGTTCCCGGATGGGCCGCCGCCCACCTTCGAGCGCCACTGCCTGAACTCGGTCTCACTTTCCTTCGTCGGCAACGGCGAGCCGTGGCCCAATCCGCTGCAGCGTGAAGGCGCCGAGGCCGGCACGGCGGGCTGATCACCCCCGCTGACCGACTTCACAGAATTCCCTCTTCAGAAACACCGGTGTCAGGCCGACAAGGAGATATCCCCTCTCCTTGCGTCGCGCCATGCTCATCATCGTTGGATTCCTGGTCGTCATCATCAGCGTCCTCGGCGGCTACCTGGGCGCCCACGGCCGCTTGGGTGCCCTCTGGCAGCCTTACGAACTGGTCATCATCGGTGGCGCGGCCGTCGGTGCGTTCCTGGTCGGCACCCCGGCCAAGACGGTCAAGCAGACGCTGCAGGCAGCGATCGGCGTATTCAAGGGCCCGCGCTACAAGCAGCAGGACTACATCGACGTCCTCAGCCTGCTCTATGAACTGCTGAACAAGGCCCGCCGCGAAGGCTTCATGTCGCTGGAAGACCACGTCGAGCGCCCGGCCGAGAGTGCCCTGTTCGCCAACTACCCGAAGGTGCAGGCCGACCACCACCTGATCGACTTCATCACCGACTGCCTGCGCCTGATGATCGGCAGCAACATCGAGCCGCACGAACTGGAGCCGCTGCTGGAGCTGGAGCTGGAAAAGCACCACGCCGAAGCGATGGCGCCCTCGCAGGTGATGAACAAGGTGGCCGACGGCCTGCCCGGTTTCGGCATCGTGGCGGCCGTGCTGGGCATCGTCATCACCATGGGCTCGATCGGCGGCGACATCGTCGAAGTGGGTGGCCACGTGGCGGGCGCCCTGGTCGGCACCTTCCTCGGCATCCTGCTGGGCTACGGTTTCATCGGCCCGATGGCCTCGGCGATGGAAGCCCGCGCCGAGCAGGACAGCCGCATCTACGAATCGGTCAAGACCGCCCTGCTGGCCTGCCTGCGCGGCTACAACCCGAAGATCGCCCTGGAATTCGCCCGCAAGACCCTGCCGTCGAACGTGCGCCCGGCGTTCTCCGATTTCGAGCAGCACCTGAAGACGGTCAAGTAAGCCATGGCCGAGAACAAGCCCACCGTCATCGTCCGCCGGGTCAGGAAGGGCGGCCATGCCGCCCATCACGGCGGTTCGTGGAAAGTGGCCTACGCCGACTTCGTGACCGCGATGATGGCCTTCTTCCTGGTGCTGTGGCTCATGGCCAGCACCAGCAAGCCCGAGCGCGCAGCGATCTCCGAATACTTCCGCAACCCCAGCCCGCTGGCCGGGCAGAGCCCCACGCCCGCACCGGGCATGGCCGGCCCGGGCGGCGCCAGCACATCGATGATCAAGCTGGGTGGCGCCACCGATGTGTCCCGCGGCAACAGCAACGACCCCTTCCAGAACCAGAAGGAAGCCGTGCCGCAGCCGGTGGACCAGCAGCAGCGCGACAAGCAGCAGCTGGAAGCGCTGATGAAGGAGCTGCAGGAAGCGATCAGCAGGAGCCAGGCGCTGGAGCCGTTCAAGGACCAGCTGCTGCTGGACCTGACCCCGGAAGGCCTGCGCATCCAGATCGTGGACAAGCAGAACCGGCCGATGTTCGACCTCGGCAGCGCCTCGCTGAAGCCCTATACCCAGCAGATCCTGCACGAGCTGGCCGAGTACCTGAACCATGTTCCGAACCGGATCAGCCTGACCGGCCACACCGATATCACCGCCTATTCGGCCGCACACGGCTACGGCAACTGGGAACTGAGCGCCGACCGCGCCAACGCCGCGCGGCGTGCGCTGGTCGATGGCGGCATGGACGACAGCAAGATCACCCGCGTGGTCGGCCTGTCCTCCTCGGTGCTGTTCGACAAGGCCGACCCGCAGAACCCGATCAACCGCCGCATCAGCATCGTGGTGATGACCAAGGCCGCCGAAGAAGCCGCCCTGGCCGGGGCCGGCCCGCAGGTGGGGCTGTCGGCCGCCGTGGCCGACCCGGATGTGCAGGCCGCGCAGGGTGAGCCCGCGGGCGGGGTCGGATCCCTTTCCCCCGGAAAGGGCTCTGACCCCTGACCGGTCGCCGCGCGGCGGGGGGGGCGCGCCCCGCCCCCCCCCCCGCGGGGGGGGGGGAGGGGGCCGGCCCACCCCCCCCCCGGCCCGGCGGCACGCAGGGGGCGG
>NZ_JBXFWG010000043.1:0-37495 GCF_056854535.1 Stenotrophomonas sp. STEN054
GGGGCGCCCCCCCCCCCCCCCCCCCCCGGGGCCCGCCGCCGGCCCGGCCGCCCCCCGGGGTGGGGCCGCGGGCCCCCCGGGCCCGGCCCCGGCGAATGTCGGTTTATTCATGGCGCAGGTAGCGCCGGGCCATGCCCGGCGAGCCCAGCGGCATCAACCGCGTGCGGCCCACCACACGCGCAGCAGGGTGCGCACCGGGGTCGCTTCGATCGGCTTGCCTGCCGCCTGCGCGGCTACACGGGCGCGGGCCAGGCTGGACCAGACGCGGCGCGCGCGCGGGCCCGGCACGCGGGTCGCCCAGCCCTTCAGCAGGTGCCGCGCCCAACGCTGCGTGGCGTTGCTGGCGTCCTCGTCGAGCAGGCTGCGCGGCACACCGGCCACGCCGGCATCCTGCAGGCGCTGGGCCAGGGTCTGCAGCTGCACGGCACGGCCAGCGCCCTTGCGCGGGGTGTCGTTGAACAGCACCGCTTCCACGGCGGCCACCGCGTCGGCATAGTTGGCCAGCGCGCGTTCGGCACCGGCCGCATCGAGCGCGACCGTGCGCGCCTCGACCAGCTCCGGCAGGGTTTCGGCCAGCTGCGCCCACGGTGCACGCACCGGCTCCAGCAGGCGGCCCAGCGGATGGCGCGAGCGCTGCCCGGCCCAGCTGCGCAGCTCCTCGCCCCACCACGCCAGCTTGGCGTCGGCCGGCATCGGGTCGCCGCTGGTGTTGAGCATGTCGTCGAATTCCTGCAGCAGCGCGAACCACGCCACCGCAAGCTCGCGTTGCGATTCGGCCACGAACGGGCCGGCCACCGACCATTCCGGCCAACGGCTGCGCCACTTGTCGAGGAAACTGTCCAGCGCGGTACTGCTCACTACGTCATTCCTTGCGGCTGGGCCGGGGCTGCCGGCCGGGTCGGCCAGAGACTGGCCAGTTGCAGAAGTTCGGCGTTTTCCACCAGTACGTCGGCCTGCCAGGCCAGCGGATCGTCGCTGTGCAGGCGGTAGCCCCACAGCGCCGCCACCGACGGCATGGCCGCCGCGCGTGCGGCAATGATGTCGCGCTCGTCGTCACCCACGTACACGCAGTCTTCGGCGGCAACGCCAATCGCCTGCGCGGCGTGCAGCAGCGGCAGCGGATGCGGCTTGCGCTCGGCCAGGCTGTCACCGCCCACCAGCACCGCGCAGCGCTGCTGCCAGCCCTGCTGCGGCAGGATCAGGCGCGCCAGGTATTCCGGCTTGTTGGTGACGATGCCCCACACGGTGCCTGCGGCATCCAGTGCGGCGAGCATGCCGGCCACGCCGTCGAACAGCACCGCGTGCTGGCCAATCAGCGCTTCATAGCGCTGCAGGAACTCGGGAATCAGCGCATCGCGCGTGGCCGCGTCCAGATCCGGGAAGGCGGCGGTCAACATCGCACGCGAGCCCTTGGACACCACCGGGCGCAGCTGCGCCGGACCGATCGGCGCACGGCCGCGCGCGGCCAGCATCGCATCACAGGTGGCGACGAAATCCGGCGCACTGTCCAGCAGGGTGCCGTCCAGGTCGAACAGCACCGCCAGCGGGAAGCCGGCCGTGGTCATGCAGGCTTGACCGCGTAGGCCAGGTAGTTGATGTCGGTGCGGCTGCTCAGGCGGGCGTGGTTGCGCCACGGCTCGTAGGCCATGCCGCTCACGTCCACCAGCTGCACGTCAGCCTCGCGCAGCCAACGCGCCAGCTCGGCCGGCTTGATGAATTCCTGGTAGTGGTGGGTGCCCTTGGGCAGCAGCCGTGCCACGTACTCGGCGCCGACGATCGCCACCGCGAACGCAGCCGCGGTGCGGTTGATGGTCGACAGGAACAGGTGGCCACCGGGCTTCAGCAGGCGCTTGCAGGCCGCGATGATCGCGCCCGGATCGGGCACGTGCTCGAGCATTTCCATGCAGGTAACCACGTCGAAGCTGCCCGGCTGTTCGGCGGCCAGGTCCTCGGCGGCCTGCACCCGGTAGTCGACCTTGGCGCCGCTTTCCAGCGCATGCAGGCGCGCGACCTTGACCAGTTCAGGGGCGAGGTCAATCGCAGTGACGTCGGCACCGCTCTGGGCCAGCGCTTCGCTCAGCAGGCCGCCACCGCAGCCGATGTCGAGCGCGCGCGCACCGCGCAGCTTCACGCGGTCGGCCACGTACTGCAGGCGCACCGGGTTCAGGGCGTGCAGCGGCCTCTGCGGGCCGTCGGCGTCCCACCAGCGGTTGGCCAGCGCGGCGAATTTGTCCAGCTCGGCCTGATCGAAATTGGAGGAAGCGTGGGGGGCAGTCATGGGGAAGTCCTTGCAGCGCCGGGGTTCAGGCGCGGATATGACGGATGCGCTCGCGCCACTGGCGCGCGTTGGCGATGATGCCCGGCAGGTCCATGCCGACCAGCTCGCGCTGCACCAGCTTCGGCTTGCCGGCAATCCAGACGTCGCTGACCTGCTGGCGGCCGGTGGCATACACCAGCTGCGACAGCACGTTGTGCAGCGGCTGGGTTTCCAGCGCGGATAGGTCGACGCAGACCAGGTCGGCCTGCTTGCCGACTTCGATCGAGCCGATGCGCTCGCCGAAGCCCAGCGCGCGGGCGCCGCCCAGGGTCGAGGCGCGCAGCGTGGTGGCCGCGTCCAGCGCAGTCGCATCGTCGGCCACGGCCTTGGCCAGGATCGCCGCGGTGCGGTTCTCGCTGAACATGTCCAGGTCGTTGTTGCTGGCGCAGCCATCGGTACCGATGGCCAGGTTGACGCCTGCGCGCTGCAGGGCGCAGGCAGGGCAGAAACCGGAGGCCAGCTTCAGGTTCGATTCCGGGCAGTGCACCACGCTGACGCCACGCTCGGCGCACAGGTGGATTTCCGCGTCGGTCAGCTGGGTCATGTGCACCGCGATCAGGCGGTCGTTGACCAGACCGAGGCGATCCAGCCGCGCCAGCGGGCGCTGGCCGTGCAGCTTGATCGAATCATTGATTTCCTGCGCGGTCTCATGGGTGTGCAGGTGCACCTGCATGTCGAGCTGGTCGGACAGCATCCGCACGCGCTCGAAATTGGCATCGTTGACCGTGTACGGCGCATGCGGCGCGAACGCGGTGCCGATCAGCGGATCGGTGCGCCACTGGTCATGCAGTTCACCGGCCTTGGCGAAGTACTCGTCGTCGGTCTTGGCCCAGGCGGTGGGAAAATCGATGATGACCGCGCCGACCAGCGCGCGGAAACCGTGCTTCTTGTAGACCGCGGCCTGCACGTCGCCGAAGAAGTAGTTCTCGTTGGCGCAGGTGGTGCCGCCGCGCAGCATCTCGGCGATGGCCAGGGTGGTGCCGTCTGCCACGAATTCCGGGCCGATCACCGCCGCTTCCACCGGCCAGATATGCTGCTGCAGCCAGGTCATCAGCGGCAGGTCGTCGGCGACGCCGCGCAGCAGGGTCATCGGGTTGTGCGTGTGCGCGTTGACCAGGCCGGGCATCAGCGCCGCGTCGGGGCGGCTGACGACCTGGGTCGCGCGGAAGCGCGCGCGGGCCTCGGCACGCGGCAGGATGGCGACGATTTCGCTGCCACGCACGGCGACGGCATGGTCTTCCAGCACCACCGCATGCGGCTCGATCGGAACGACATAACCAGCTTCGATGAGCAGGTCGCAGGCTTCAGGGAGGTGCGGGCTATCGCTCATGCGGGCTCACTTGGCTGTGGGGGCGGCGCCTGGCTGAAGGCGGTAGCGCCGGGCCATGCCCGGCGGCTGTCCGCTGCGGCGCCAGCGGCGCCGGCAACGGGTTCCGGGCGTTGCCCGGAAAGCCGAGCGTGGGCTCGGCTCTACAGGTAATCCGGCTGCGCCGGATTACTTCACGCGTGCGGAGTATTCGCCCGAGCGGGTGTCGACCCTGACGATTTCATCCTGGTTGACGAACAGCGGCACGCGCACCACGGCGCCCGTTTCCAGCGTGGCCGGCTTGCCGCCGCCGCCCGAGGTGTCACCACGGACGCCCGGATCGGTCTCGGTGATCTTCAGCTCGACGAAGTTCGGCGGCTGCACGAAGATCGGCGAACCGTTGAACAGCGTGACGATGCAGGACTCTTCGCCCTTCAGCCACTTCTCGGCGCCGCCCATGCCGGCCTTGTCGGCCTGCACCTGCTCGAAGGTTTCCGGGTCCATGAAGTGCCAGTACTCGCCGTCGCTGTACATGTAATCCATGTTCGTATCGACAACGTCGGCCACTTCCACGTCATCGGTGGCCTTCATGGTCATTTCCACGGTGCGGCCCGAGCGGATGAAGCGATAGCGCACGCGGGTGAAAGCCTGGCCCTTGCCCGGCTTGATGAACTCGGTCTCGGAGATGACGGCCGGTTCATTGTTGACCAGGATCTTCATCCCGTTCTTGACATCGTTCATGCCCGCAGTGGCCATGCTCAAGCTCCTCAAATGGCGAAACCGCCGCGCGTGCGGCGAGCCGGTAGAATGGAAAACCCACCGGAACCCCGGTGGGCAACTGTTTATGCCCCCATGATAACCGCAGGCCCCCTCTCCATGCAGCTTTCCGCCTTCCCCCGGCCCCAGTCGCCAGGCGCGCCCGCGCGCTGGCAGCAGCTCTGGCGCCAGGCACTGCGCGACCCGCACGCGCTGCTGGCGCGGCTGCAGCTGGACCCGGCGGCACTCGGCGTCTCGGAGGCGGCCATGGCCCAGTTCGCCCTGCGCGTGCCGGAAAGCTTCGTGGCCCGCATGCGCCCCGGCGATGCGGCCGACCCGCTGCTGCGCCAGGTGCTGCCGATCGACGAGGAAATGCGCCCGGCGCCCGGGTTCAGCTTCGACGCCGTCGGCGATGGCGCCGCCAAGAAAGCCACCGGGGTCATCCAGAAGTACCGGGGCCGGGCCCTGCTGGTGGCCACCGGCAGCTGCGCGATCAACTGCCGCTACTGCTTCCGCCGCCACTTCGACTATGGCGCGGAAAATGCTGCCAAGGGCGGCTGGCAGGAGGCCGTGGCGGCCATCGCGGCCGACCCGGACATTGACGAAGTGATCCTGTCCGGCGGCGATCCGCTGTCGCTGGCCACGCACAAGCTGGTCGAGCTGACCGACGCCCTGCGCCAGATTCCACATATCCGCCGCCTGCGCATCCACACCCGCCTGCCGATCGTGCTGCCTGAGCGCGTGGACGAGGAACTGCAGGCCTGGCTGGGCAGCCTGCCGTGGCCGCTGGCCATCGTGGTCCATGCCAACCATGCCAATGAGTTCGATGCCAGCGTGGATGCCGCGATGGCACGCCTGCGCAGCCTGGGCGCGCAGCTGCTGAACCAGGCCGTGCTGCTGCGCGGGGTCAATGACAGCGTGCAGGCACTGCAGGACCTGAGCGAGCGCAGCTTCGCCGCCGGCGTGCTGCCGTATTACCTGCACCAGCTGGACAAGGTCGAGGGCGTGGCCCACTTCGAAGTGGACGACCTCCAGGCCAAGGCCCTGATCGCCGGCCTGACCGCCCGCCTGTCCGGCTACCTGATCCCGAAGCTGGTGCGCGAACTGCCCGGCGACCCCAGCAAGCGCCCGGTGTAGCGGCAGATCCACGCCATGCGTGGATGGGTTGTCAGAGCCCCGAATCGATCATCCGCACCACTTCAGTGGCGGTGACCCGGCGGCTCAGCCAGTAGATCCACGCCGTGCGTGGATGGGCGTCCAGGCAGAGTCATCCACGCACGGCGTGGATCTACCGTCACACACCCGAATCGATCATCCGCACTACTTCGGTGGCGGTTACCGGGTGGCTCAGCCAGTAGCCCTGGCCCAGGTCGCAGCCGCGCTGGGCCAGCAGTTCGTACTGCGCTTCCTGCTCGATGCCCTCGGCCACCACGGTGATGCCCAGCGCATGGGCCATGGCGATGATCGCCGTGGTCAGGGCCAGGTCGTCCGGGTCGCGCTGCATGTCGGCCACGAAGCTCTTGTCGATCTTGACGCCGTCCACCGGCACTTGGCGCAGGTGGCTCAGGCCGGAGAAGCCGGTGCCGAAGTCGTCCAACCAGACCTTCACACCGGTGCGGTGCAGCTTGTCCAGCAGCTGCGCGGCCAGCATTTCGTCGCCGATCACCGCGGTTTCGGTCAGCTCCAGGTGCAGGCGCGAGGACGGCAGCCCGGATTCGTGCAGGCACTGCGCCACCAACGCCGGCAGTTCGCCGCCACGCAGCTGGCGCGGTGACACGTTCACCGACACGAACAGCTCGTCGCCGGCCGCGCCACGCGGCCACTGCGAGGCTTCCATGCAGGCCGCACGCAGCACCTTCGGGCCGATCACCTCGATCAGGCCGCTCTGCTCGGCCACTTCGATGAACACCGACGGCGGAATCGTGCCCAGGGTCGGGTGCTGCCAGCGCAGCAGCACTTCCACGCCCACCAGGCGGCGGTCGCGCATGCGGAAGATCGGCTGGTAGGCCAGGCGCAGCTCGCCGCGCTCCCAAGCGCCGCGCAGCTCCTGTTCCATGTGCACGCGACGCTCGACCGCGTGGTCCATCGCCCGGCTGTAGTAGCGGTAGCAGTTCTTGCCGGCCATCTTCGCCTGGTACATGGCGATGTCGCCGTTCTTCAGCAGCGTGGTGGCGTCGGCCGCGTCGTCCGGGTACAGGGTCACGCCGATCGAGGTACCCAGGAACAGCTCCCTGCCCTGCACCACCAGCGGCTTGCCCAGCTCGCGCACCAGCACTTCGGCCAGCAGGCGGGCATTGGCACCCACGTCGCCGTCGCCGACGAGAATCACGAATTCATCGCCGCCGAACCGCGCCAGCAGCGCATCATCGCCACCGGCCTCGGCCACGGCATGGCCGATGCGCTGGGCGAACTGCAGCAGGGCCTCGTCGCCGGCCTCGTGGCCCAGCGTATCGTTGACCCGCTTGAAGTCATCGATGTCGGCAAACAGCAGGGCCAGCCGGTGCTTGGACGCGCGCGCAGCCATCAGCCGGTGGTCCAGCGCCTCGCGGAACGCCAGGCGATTGGTCAGCCCAGTCAGTGCATCGGTATAGGCCATGTGCCGCACTTCGCGGTCATGGCGGGCGATCGCATCACGCATGCGGGCAAAACCGCGCACCAGCTCGCCGACCTCGTCATCGCGGGTGTTCTCCCGCAGCGGCGCCTGGTAATCACCGGATTCAATGCGGCGCGCGGCGGCGGCCAGGTCGCGGATCGGCGTCACCAGGGTGCGCTGCACATACAGGATGACCGTCACCCCGATCACCACCAGCAGGGCCAGCATCAGCAGCAGCCAACCCAGGTGGCGGCTGCCGACCTGCTGCAGGCGCTCGCCGAGGGTGGCATTGGCGGCCAGCTCGCGCTCCCTGACCTCGTCCAGTGCCATGCCCACGCGGACACCGCCGATACGCTGCTTGCCGACCATGATCGGCATGGTGTTGTCGAGCACGCTGGCCGACTGCTGCACCAGCAGGCCCTGCGCGGCGGTCGCCGCCGTGGCCAGCGGGTCGGTCATCGGCTTGCCGAAGCCGGGCACGCCGACCGAGCCGTCATGCACCAGCCGGCCCTTGCTGTCGAACACCAGCACATAGCGCACTACCTGCTGCCGCGAGGTTGAGCGCACCAGCGCGCCCACCTGGCCCAGGTCGTTGTAATAGAGCGGGTTGGCCAGCGAATCGGACAGCTCGCGCGCCAACGCCTCGCCGCGGCTGCGCACGCTGCGGTCGAACAATTCATGGATGACGCCACCGCTGAGGCTCTTCACCTCGCTCTGCATCGTCGCCTGGCGCCCGAGCATCACCGCCAGGATCGCCACCACCACCAGCATCGCCCCGCCCATCGCGAGCAGGAAACGGGCCTGCATCCCCGAGCCGAGCCACTTCATGCCACTTCCATCCGTACGTGTCCCGACTGCACTGCCCACTCCCATCCACTGCACCGCGCACGCGCGGCTGCCGGACGCTGCAGCAGCGCCCGGCCCTTCGTTGTTTCTGTGACCTTGTCGATCCGATACCACGCCCGCAGCGCGCCCTCTACGGCCGTGGCCGCGCGGACAGGCCGCCATGGAACCAGGCTCAGCAATCCCCACTGCGTTGCCTTACATGAAGCCGACACAAGCTCATCCCCCAAGGTATCCGGACAGACTACCCGAAAAAATGAGACCGCCGTCAGCCTTGTTTGCCGTTTTCCCGCGCCAGCCGCGCCATGCGCTGGGTATCGGCCAGGATGCCGCGCAGCAGGCGCACTTCCTGTTCGGTCGGCTCGCCACGCAGGAACAGGCGGCGCAGCTTGCGCATCGCCGATTCGGGCGCACGGCCCTTGTGGAAATCGATCTCGTCGAGGGTGTCGCCGAGCTGGGCGAAGAAGCTCTCCATCTGCTCGTGGCTGGCCACCGGCTCGCGGACGTCCGCCGGCTCGGCCTCGGCCGCCGGCTGCGCGCCCAGCAGCTGCATGCGCGTCTCATAGGCCAGCACCTGCACGGCGGCGGCCAGGTTGAGCGAGCTGAACGCCGGGTCGGACGGGATATGCACCGCCGCATGGCACAGCTGCAGCTCTTCGTTGGTCAGCCCGGTGCGCTCGCGCCCGAACACCAGGGCGACCTCGGCGCCCTCGCCGGCCTTGGCCACCGCGCGGGCGGCCGCGTCGGACGGCAGGTACTCCTCCAGCTGGACCCGGCGCGCACGCGCGGTGCAGCCCAGCACCAGGGTGCAGTCGGCCACGGCCTCGGCCAGGGTGGCCACCACCGGGGCGTCACCCAGCACGTCTTCGGCACCGGCCGAGCGGCGGAAGGCCTCCTCGTCCAGCGGCTTTTCGGGCGCGACCAGGACCATGCGGGCCAGGCCCATGGTCTTCAGGGCGCGGGCGGCGGCCCCCATGTTGCCGGGGTGCTGGGTACCGACCAGGACGAATCGGAGGCGGGTGGCGGCAGGAAACTGGGACATGAACAGGGAAATTGTCGAGCTGGACGAAGACCAATGGTAAACTGTGCGGCCGGCCACTGCGCCGGACCCGCTCTTTTCCCCCGCCAGCCCTACCTCTTCTGCCTTTCCGGGAGCCCACGCCATGCAGAAACCCGCCGTCACCGTCATGGTCAAGGCCGCCCGCCTCGCCGGCAACGTCCTGTTGCGCAACATCAACAAGCTCGAGGCGCTCAATGTAGTGCAGAAGGGCCGGATGGATTACGCCAGCGAAGTCGATGCCGACGCCGAAAAGGTGATCGTCAAGGAACTCAAGCGCGCCTACCCCGAGTACGGCGTGTTCGGCGAAGAGGGCGGCGTGCAGGGTGGCCACCGCAACATGTGGGTCATCGACCCGCTGGACGGCACCAGCAACTATCTGCGCGGCGTGCCGCACTACTGCGTGTCGATCGCCCTGGTGGAAAACGGCGAGCCGACCGATGCGGTCATCTTCGATCCGCTGCGCAATGAACTGTTCACCGCCAGCCGTGGCGCCGGTGCCGTTCTCAACGACCGTCGCATCCGCGTGGCCGACCGCAAGGACCTGGGCGGCACCATGATCCACACAGGTTTCGCCCCGCGCGAGCGTGCCCGTGCCAGCGCCCAGCTGAAGGCGGTCGACGCCCTGCTGGTGCAGGCCGAGGACATCCGCCGCAGTGGTTCGGCCGCGCTGGACCTGGCCTACGTGGCCTGTGGCCGCGCCGATGCCTACTTCGAAGCCGGCGTGAAGGCCTGGGACATCGCGGCCGGCGTGCTGCTGGTCCGCGAAGCCGGCGGCAAGGTCTGCGACTTCAAGGGCGCGACCCTGGCCCGCATGGACAACCGTGGCCCGGACACCCAGCAGGTCGTGGCCGGCAACCTGAAGGTGGCCGAGTCGCTGCAGAAGGTGCTGGTGAACACCGGCTACGCCGCCGAGTTCGACGCGAAGTTCTAAGCGTCCCGGTAACGCGGCTCACTGGAACGGCACCTGCGAAGGTGCCGTTTTTGTGTGTGCTGCGCGCGGTGCCGCAAACGAAAACGCCCGGCACTTGGCCGGGCGTTCGTGTTGCCGGGTTGAAATCCGTCGCTTACGCGGCGGTCGAAGCGCGCAATGCGGCGATGCGCTCTTCCAGCGGCGGGTGGCTCATGAACAGCTTCTTCGCCGTCGATCCGGCAATGCCGAAGGCCGCGATCTGGGTCGGCAGGGTGCTTTGGCCGTGGTTGAGCTGCAGGCGTTCCAGCGCGGAGATCATCTTCTGGCGACCGGCCAGCGAGGCACCACCTGCGTCGGCACGGAACTCGCGGTGACGCGAGAACCACATCGAGATCATCGTCGCGAACAGGCCGAACACCATCTCCAGCACGAACACGATGATGAAGTAGGCGAAGCCACGGCCGCCACCTTCGCGGTTGCCCGACAGCGCGCTGTCGATGATGCCGCCGACCACGCGGGCCAGCACGATCACGAAGGTGTTCAGCACGCCCTGCAGCAGCGCCATGGTGATCATGTCACCGTTGGCGACGTGGGCGATCTCGTGGCCCAGCACTGCTTCGGCCTCGTCCTCGCTCATGTTGTGCAGCAGGCCGGTGGACACCGCCACCAGCGCGTTGTTGCGGTTGGCACCGGTGGCGAAGGCGTTGATCTCCGGCCCGTCATACACGGCCACTTCCGGCATGCCGATACCGGCCGCCTTGGCCTGGCGTTCGACGGTGGCCAGCAGCCAGCGCTCGGTCGGGTTGCGCGGTTCGGTAATGACCACCGCACCGGTAGAACGCTTGGCCATCCACTTGGAGAGCAGCAGCGAGATGAAGGAACCACCAAAGCCGAAGATGCCAGCCATGACCAGCAGGCCGCTCATCGAACGGGAGTCCACGCCCAGGATGGACATCACGATGCCGGCAAGGATCAGCACCGCAAGGTTGGTGGCCAGGAAAAGGGCAATGCGGGTAAACATGGGGAATTCCGGCTCGGAAGGGGTCGATATCTGCCAATCTGCGGTGCAGTCAGCTTGAATTCAAGCGCCAACCTGACCGACGATTCAGGCAGCATGACTTCACCCATTCCCTGCGGCCGCTTCGCGCCCTCGCCCACCGGCCTGCTGCACGCCGGCTCCCTGCTCGCCGCCTTCGGCAGCTGGCTGCTTGCGCGCCATCACGGTGGCCTGTGGCGGCTGCGCATCGAGGATGTCGATCCACCGCGCACGGTCGCCGGCGCGGCGCAGTCACAATTGGAGGCGCTCGCCGTATTCGGCCTGGACCACGACGGCGACGTGCTCTGGCAGAGCGCGCGCGGCGACGCCTACCAAACCGCGCTGGACGTGTTGCTGGCCAGCGACCGGGCCTTCGTCTGCCATTGCAGCCGCAGCGAAGTGGCCGCCGGCGGCGGCATCCACCATCGCTGCGTGGCGCGGCAACCGCGACCGGACCCTGCCGTCCGCTTCCGCGTTCCGCCGGGCAGCGTGGTGCAGTTCGAAGACGGACTGCGCGGCCTGCAGACCCAGGACGTGCATGCCAAGGTCGGTGATTTCGTGCTGCGCCGCGCCGATGGCTGCTGGGCCTACCAGCTGGCCGTGGTGGTGGACGATGCCGCGCAGGGCGTGACCGAAGTGGTCCGCGGCGCCGACCTGCTCGATTCCACGGCGCGGCAGATCCTCCTGCAGCAGGCGCTGGGGCTGCCGGTTCCGCGCTACTGGCACCTGCCATTGCTGCTGGATGCGCCGGGCCACAAGCTGTCCAAGTCCCTCGCCGCCCTGCCGGTGGACAGGAGCCGGCCGGTGCCGGTGCTTCGCCAGCTGTGGCAGCTGCTGGGCCAAGCGCCGACCGCGGTGGACGGCGTGGACGACCTGCACGCCCTGCTGGCCGCCGCACGCCAGGCGTTCGACCCGGCGCGACTACCACGCTCCGACATCCTGATCGGAGCGGGCCTGCGGCAAGCCGGCGCACTTTCCGCGCCGATGTTGCAGAATCCCCTTCCCCCCACCTGAAACCCGGACAGCATTCCATGACTTCTCGCGTCGCACTGGTCACCGGCGGAACCGGCGGCATCGGTACTGCCATCTGCCAACGCCTGGCCGACCAGGGCCACCGGGTCGCCACCAATTACCGCGACGAGACCAAGGCCCGCGCCTGGCAGCAGGCCATGACCGAGCGCGGCTACCACGTGTCGATCTTCCCCGGCGATGTGTCCGAGCCGGAAAGCGCCGAAGCGCTGATCCGCGCGGTGGAAGCCGAGCTGGGCCCGGTAGAGATCCTGATCAACAACGCCGGCATCACGCGCGACACCACCTTCCACCGCATGCGTGCGGACCAGTGGCACGACGTGATCAACACCAACCTCAATTCGGTGTTCAACGTCACCCGCCCGGTCATCGAAGGCATGCGCCGCCGCGGCTGGGGCCGGGTCATCCAGATCAGCTCGATCAACGGCCTGAAGGGCCAGTACGGCCAGGCCAACTACGCTGCGGCCAAGGCCGGCATGCACGGCTTCACCATTTCGCTGGCCCGCGAGAACGCCGGTTTCGGCATCACGGTCAACACCATCTCGCCGGGCTACGTGGCCACCGACATGGTGATGGCGGTGCCTGAAGAAGTGCGCGCCAAGATCATCGCCGACATCCCGACCGGGCGCCTCGGCAAGCCGGAGGAGATCGCCTACGGGGTGTCCTTCCTGGTCGCCGACGAGGCCGCCTGGATCACCGGCAGCAACCTGGACATCAACGGCGGCCACCACATGGGCTGGTAAGGCCTCAGGCAGCGGCAGCGGGCACGCAAAGGCCCCTGCCGTTGGTCATGCTGCGCAGCACGCAAACCCTTGCTGCGCAACATGATCGGGCGTGAAACCCAAGCCCGGCGGGGGCTGCAGCGGTTGCCAAGGCTTGTGCACTGCGCCATGCTGCACATCTACAGTGACGAGTGACCGCTTCATGGCTGCGACCCGCATCATCAAGAAGTATCCGAACCGCCGTCTCTACGACACCGAAATTTCCAGCTACATCACCATAGAGGATGTGCGCCAGCTGATCCTTGACGGTGAAGACTTCGAGGTCCGCGACGCCAAGAGCGGCGATGACCTGACCCGTTCGGTCCTGCTGCAGATCATCGCCGACCAGGAACAGGACGGCGAACCGATGCTGTCCACCCAGCTGCTGAGCCAGCTGATCCGCTTCTACGGCGATTCGCTGCAGGGCTTCATGGGCAACTACCTGGAGCGCAGCATGCAGGTCTTCCTCGACCAGCAGCAGCAGTTCCGCCAGCAGATGGGCAACCTGCTGGGCCAGACCCCGTGGGCGATGATGAACCAGCTGACCGAGCGCAACCTGGAGCTGTGGCAGGAATTCCAGCGCAACATGGGCACCGGCTTCGGCGGCCCGCGCCCCGGCGGTACGGGCACCGGCACCGGCAACAAGCCGAGCGAGCCGGGCACCAGCACCGGCCGGTGGCAAGACCCGGCGCTGAGGCGACCGCACCGGCTGACACGAAAACGGCGCGCCCTCTGGCGCGCCGTTTTGTTCTGGAGGGCGAACACCGGTGGAGTCGACCGGGTAGCGTCAGCGCTTCAGCTTGCAGCCCGTGCAGACGCGCTCGACCTTGTAGCCCTTGGCCTTCAGCTTCTCCACCACGCCATCGCCGCCCAGCAGGTGCAGGCCACCCACCACCACCAGGGTGCCGCCCTGCCCGTCCTGCAGGTACGGCAGCAGCTTGGGCACCCACGCATCATTGCGCGCGGTGTTGATGCGCTGGTAGAGCTGCGGATACTGCTGGCGCATCTCCACGGCCATCTTGTTCCACAGCACGCGGTCATCGCCGCGGCGCCAGGCCTCGTGCAGCATCAGCGACTGCTCATCACCCTTGTCGGCCTGGTCCAGCGCCTCGGCCATCATCTGCCGCTGCTCCTGCTGGCTCATGCCGTCCAGCAGGTTGATCTGGCTCTGCATGTCCTCCAGCCCGCCGGTCTGCTTGCCCGCCTTCTTCGCCTCCGCCATGAAGTGACGGTCCAGGCCGAGGTTCGCATCCAGGCCCATCTTCTGCATCTGCCCGATGGTGATGTTGAGCGCGACGAACCAGCTCTTCATGCCCTGCAGCTGGGCCAGCGGCAGCTTGTTCTGGGTGGCGTAGGCCTGCAGCTTCTGCCAGGTGGCGTCATCCAGGTCGCGCTTCAGTTCACTGCCATCGCGGCGGATCGCGGTCTGCACCATCTGGGTGGCGGCCTGGGGCGATTCCATTTCCTCCGGCGACACCTCGAACAGCACCCGCTTGGACGCGGTGAAGACCTGCTCGACATCGGCCGACAACGGGTAATCGGTGGGCTTCAGCAGGTGGAACGAACCCAGCAGGTACACACGCGCATCGCCCGGGCCGGTCACCTTCCACAGCAGCGGCACCGGCGGCTTGGCCGCGGGTGCTTCGGCCGGGGCGCCACGCGCAGCGGCCAGGGGGGCGGCCGCGCAGGCCAGCAGCAGCACGGCGCCGCGCAACAATGATCTGATCGACATGATCAGCCTTCTCCTTCAGGCAGGTGGTACGCCTTCTCGCCGGCGTCCACGCGCAGGTCCAGCCGGTTTTCCGGCGGCGCCAGCGGGCAGGTCGCATACGGGGTGAAGGCGCAGGGTGGGTTGTAGGCGTGGTTGAAATCGATGCGCACGCTGCCATCGGCGGCCGGTGCATCGATGTCCAGGTAGCGACCGGCCGGATAGCTGCCGTGGCCGCTGGTGCGGTCGGCGAAGACCAGGAACAGGGGCTCGCCGGGCGCACCGATCGCTTCCATGCGCCAGCTGCGGCCGTCGCGCTCGAACTCCACCGCGCCGGCATTTGGCATTTCGGTGGTCAGGCCGGTGATGTCCACGATCGGCAGCGTCTTGCCGGCGGGATGGGCGATGAAATGCGCCTGCACCTGCCAGTCGGGACCGCCGGGCCAGTACTGGATGCCGGCGAAATCGCGGCGCGCATCCGCGTCGGCATGCTTGACCCGCAGCGCATCGCGCGGGCCACGGCGGATGATGCTCAGCTGGCCTTTGCCGCCATCGAAGGTGAGCACGGTGGGCGCGGGATCCTTGTCGGTGTTCATGCGCACGCGGCCACGCACCGTCTGCCCGTCCAGGCTGATCTCCACCCCGGCTTCGGGGCTGAACCACCACTGGTCGCCCTCGCGCCGCAGCAGGCCCATCTTGTGCGGGCCCACTGCCAAGCGGATGCCACTGCTGGCGCCGCTGCCGATGAAGTGCGACTTGTACTGCAGCCAGTGCAGGCCGACCAGCGCGGTCCAGCCATCGGGCCGGGTCAGGTCCTCATAGCGCTGCACGCGCCACTGCTGCTGCCCCGCCGCGAAGGCCGGATCTTCCTTCACCACCGGCACCGGCGCCGGTCCCGGGCTGCAGGCGGCCAGCAACACGGCGACCAGCATGCCACCCACTCCCCGATGACGCATGGATGCTCCCCTCAACGTTGCGGGCCTCAGCGGCCGCGCAGGAACCAGCGGTCGATTTCCGCCAGCGAAAACCGTGCCCAGGTCGGCCGGCCGTGGTTGCACTGGCCGGAGCGCTCGGTAATTTCCATGTCGCGCAGCAGCGCGTTCATTTCCGGCACGGTCAGGCGCCGGTTGGCGCGCACCGCGCCGTGGCAGGCCATGGTCGAAAGCAGTTCGTCGCGCGCACTGGCGATGCGCCGGCTCTGGCCATGCTCGCGCAGGTCGGTCAGCACGTCGCGCAGCAGGCCTTCCGGCTCGGCGTTGGCCAGCAAGGCGGGAATGCTGCGCACATGCAGCGCGCCCGGGCTGGCGCGGGTGACTTCGAAACCGAGCGCGGCCAGCGTTTCCGCTTCCGTCTCGGCGGTGTCGGCCTCGCGCTCGCCCACCGCCAGGGTGATCGGCACCAGCAACGGCTGTGACTGCAGGCCGATGCCATCGTGGGCGTTCTTCAGCCGCTCGTAGCCGATGCGCTCGTGGGCGGCGTGCATGTCCACCACGATCAGGCCTTCGGCATTCTCGGCCAGGATGTAGATGCCGTGCAGCTGGGCAATGGCGTAGCCCAGCGGCGGCACGCCAGCATCGGCACTGGTCACCGGCAGGCCGTTCTCGCTCGGCATCGGCGGCAGCGCACTGCTGCGTTCGCCTGCACCGGGTGCGGCATACAGCGCGGCATAGGCCGCGGGCGCATCGGCCACCTGCAGGCCCAGCGGCTGCTGCGGGCGCCACCCGGAGAAGCCACCGCCACCGCCGCTCGACCCGGGCGCGGCACCGCGCACCAGCCCGAAGCCCGATGCACCGGCGCTGGACGGCATCGGTGCGGCCCCCATGTCCGCAGGATGGACCGCACCGGCACCGATCTCCTGCGCGGACATACCGGCGCGGGTATCGGCCAGCGCGTCCTTCAACGTGCGGTAGACGAAGTCGTGGACCAGGCGCGAATCGCGGAAGCGCACTTCATGCTTGGCCGGGTGCACGTTGACGTCGACCCGGGTCGGGTCCAGTTCCAGGAACAGCACATAGGCCGGCTGGCGGCCGTGGTACAGCACATCGCCGTAGGCCATCTTCACCGCATGGGCGACACTGCGGTCGCGCACCGAGCGGCCGTTGACGTACAGGTACTGCTGGTCGGCACTGGCCCGTGAATAGTGCGGCTGCGCGATCCAGCCATGCAGGCGCAGGCCGGCACCGGTGTGGTCCACGCGCACGGCCTGGTTGGCGAAGTCCTCGCCGAGGGTCTCGGCCAGGCGCACATCGGAATACAGGTCACCGGGCTTGTAGCGGCGCGAAGCCTTGCCGTTGTGCGACACGCGCAATTCGACATCCGGGCGGGCCAGCGCCAGCGAGCGCAGCCATTCTTCGATGTGGCCCATTTCCGTGCGCTCGGCGCGCAGGAACTTGCGGCGCGCCGGCACGTTGTAGAACAACTCGCGCACTTCCACGGTAGTGCCCGGCGCATGTGCGCGCGGCGTCACTTCGCCGATCTTGCCGCCTTCGATCTGCAGCGCCGAGCCGTGCTCGTCGTGCGCGCGGCGCGAGGCCAGGGTGAAGCGGCTTACCGAGGCGATGGACGGCAGAGCTTCGCCGCGGAAGCCAAGGGTGGCCACCGATTCGAGGTCGTCGAGATCGGCGATCTTGCTGGTGGCATGCCGCGAGACTGCCAGCGGCAGCTGCTCGGGCGCGATGCCACTGCCGTTGTCGCGGATGCGGATGAGCCGCACACCGCCCTCTTCCAGATCGATGTCCACACGGCTGGCGCCGGCATCGATGGCGTTCTCGACCAGTTCCTTGACCACCGATGCAGGACGTTCGACCACTTCGCCGGCGGCGATCTGGTTGATCAGGATTTCCGGCAACGGCCGGATCGGGCGCGGATGGGGAGCAGACGTCATGCAGGGATGATAACGGAGCCGCGGGCCTCGGCGGCCATCCCGCGCTGCGCGCGTTAGAGTCGACCGTTGGTCGACTGCACGGTTGCCGAAAACATGAACCGTGCGCAAGGCACGCAGTCGACCAATGGTCGACTCTACTTGCTGCCGCCGGCCATGGTGGCGGCAGCGTCGATCTCGGCCTGGGCGCGGGCTGCGTACAGCGTACCCGGCGGCGGCTGCCGGCTGAAGAAGGTATGCACGCCATCGAGCACCGCACCGGCGACCTTGCGCTGGTACGCCGGGTCGGTCAGGCGGCGTTCTTCGTCCGGGTTGGAGATGAAGGCGGTTTCCACCAGCATGGCCGGCATGTCTGAGGTGCGCAGGACCGCGAAGTTGGCGCGCTCGAGGTTCGGCTTGTGGTTGTTGCCGATCCGCTTCAGGCCGCCCAGCACGTGGCCGGCCGCGTCTTCGGACGCCTTCATGTAACCGCTCTGGGCCAGGTCCAGCAGCACGTTGGCCAGGGTGCCCTCGGTCTGCTGCAGGCGCACGCCACCGACCAGGTCGGCTGCGTTTTCCTTGTCGGCCAGCCAGCGCGCGCGTTGCGAGGAGGCGCCCTTGGTGGAAAGCACGTACACCGACGAACCGGTGGCCGAACGGTTCTCGGCAGCGTCGGCGTGGATCGAGATGAAGATGTCGGCCTTGTTCGCGCGCGCCTTCTGCGCACGCATCGGCAGCGGGATGAACACGTCGCTGTCGCGGGTCAGGTAGGCCTTCAGGCCCGGCGTCGCGTTGACCTGGCGGGCCAGTTCGCGCGCCACGGCCAGGGTGACGTCCTTCTCGCGCTTGCCGGTCGGGCCGATGGCGCCCGGATCCTGGCCGCCATGGCCCGGATCGATGGCTACCACCAGGTGGCGCATGCCCGGCTGCATGCGGATGCGCGAGGCATCGCTGGGCATGGCCGGTCGCGGCGCTTCGGCGGGTGCCGCGGCAGACGTGGGTGCAGGCGCCGGTGCGGCAGCCACCACGGCACGGGTCGGCTGGCCGGCGAGGATCGCGGCCGGCGAGGACGGCGGCGGCGTGCTGCTGGCACTGATGCCGGCAGCGGCCACCTGGGCCGGGGTGGTGGTCGGGGCCGGCGCCGGCGCGACCGGAGCGGCGGCACTGGCGCTGGCCTGCTGCTGCACCTGGGCCGTCAGCAGCGCGGTGGCGCGCGCAGCATCACCACGCGACTGGGCGTTCTGCGCGTTCTGCGCGGCGGCGGCATCGGCGGCGGACGGGGTGACTGCGGCGGTGGCCGCAGGCGCAGCCGGGCGGGCGGCCGTCGCCGGGCCATCGCCCGGCCACTCGATCACCAGCTTGGATTCATTGCCTTCACGCTGCATCTGCGGGCGGAACGGCGACACAGATGCAGCAAGGTCGAAAACGACACGGAACGTACCCGGCACCGGCTGTCCGGTGCGGACGGCAGTTACCACGCCCTGCGCGGCCGGCATCTTCAGGTTGTGCACGGCGCTGGAATCGGGGAAGTCGATCACCAGCCGGTTCGGCGAGGACAGCGACAGGGTCTTGTAGCCGCCGCTGCCCACGAGGGAGATCTCGGCGCGGGTACCGGTCGCGCCGGTATTCAGCTGGACCTGGCGGACCTCACCGGCCCACGCGCAGACGCTCGCCAGACCTAGTCCGACGGCGGCACAGATGGCGATGAGACGGTTCCCCAGGCGCATGGTCAGGATTCAATCACCGCGCTGAACGGAATGCAACACCTTTTTCCTTAATAATCCGTAACCTGCCGATGTTTGTTCTCGTCAGCCGACAGAAATGGCCTGCAAGTCGCCCCCATCGGGAAGTCGACCCAGCCATTCACGTCCCACGTCGCTGGCTCCAGTGAGACGGACGCGCCGCCCCTGCGCTTCGATTTCCAGCGCCACCACCAGATCGGTGGGCGGCAGCGCACCGGCGCCACGTTCGGGCCACTCAACCAGCCACAGCACGGCACTGCCCTCGTCCAGGCCCAGGAAATCCAGCTCCCCGGCCTGGCCGATGCGGTAAAGGTCCAGGTGCCAGGCTTCGCCGCCACTGGACAGCGGATAGCGCTCGACCAGGGTGTAGGTAGGGCTGCGGATCGCCCCCTGCACGCCGAGCGCGCGCAGCAGCGCACGCGCGGTGGTGGATTTGCCGGCGCCGAGGTCACCGCGCAGCTCGACCAGCGCCTGCGGGGGCCGGGTGGCGGCCAGCCACTGGCCCAGCAGTTCGGTGGCTTCGCTGTCGGCCAGGAAGAATTCAGTCATTGCAGGGGTTCCGGGTTGGCCAGCCGCCGCAGGGGCACCAGCAGATCAGTAGGAAGCAGTCCACGCGCGCCATCCAGGGCAGCAACATCGCCGGCCAGCGCATGCAGCAGGGCGCCACACGCGGCGGCATCGAAAGCAGCCAGGCCCTGCGCGCGCAGGCTGGCGATGATGCCGGTCAGCAGATCACCCATGCCGCCCACGGCCATGCCGGGGTTGCCGGCGGCAATCAGGCGCGGGGTGCGGCCGGGGGCCGCGACGATGCTGCCAGCGCCCTTCAGCACCACCACGGCGTGGTAGCGCTCGGCCAGCGCCTGGGCGCAGCGGTAGCGATCGGCCTGGATGTCGGCCGTGGTGCATTCCAGCAGGCGCGCGGCCTCACCCGGGTGCGGGGTCAGGATGGCATCGGGCAGCGTGCGTGGGTCGCGGGCCAGCAGGGTCAGCGCATCGGCATCGAGCACCAGCGGCTTGCCACAGGCCAGCACGCGCGCAAACAGGGCACGCGCCCAGTCGTCCTGGCCCAGGCCAGGGCCTATCGCCACGACCTTGGCTTTTTCAAGCAGCGCGGGCAGCGCTTCGCCCTCTTCCAGCGCATGCACCATGGCCTCGGGCAGGCGCGCCAGCAGCGGGCCGACATGGTCGCCGCGGGTGCCGATGCTGAGCAGTCCGGCACCGACGCGCAGGCCCGCCTCGGCAGCCAGGGCGATGGCGCCACCGCTGCCGTGGTTGCCGCCCACGCACAGCACATGGCCGGATTCGCCTTTGTGGGTATTGGCGCGGCGCGGCTTCAGCAATGCCGGCAAGCGCGCACCGGTCCAGTGTTCGGCCGCCGCCGAAACGCCCTGCCACGCCGCCTCGGGCAGCTGCAGCGCGGCCAGCGCGGGTTCGCCTGCGTGCTCCAGCGCGTCGCCGGTGTACAGCCCGCGGTGCGCCACGATGAACTGCAGGGTCAGCGTTGCGCGCACCGCGACGCCCGGCACCGTGCCACGGTCGGCGTCGACGCCGCTGGGCACATCCAGTGCAAATACCGGTGCGTCCTGTGCGTTCAGTGCTTCGATCACGGCCTGTGCTGTGCCTTCCGGCGCCCGGTCGAAACCCAGCCCGAACAGACCATCCACCCAGATATCGGCCGCGGGCAGCGTTCCGTCGAATTCCGCCAGCGTTCCCCCGACGGACCTGAAATCCGATGTTGCCCGTTGCGCCAACGCAGTGGCTGGCGGTTTGCCCGGCAGGGTCAGTGCCGTTACCCGACGCCCGGCCAGCAACGCATGCCGCGCCAGCACCAGGCCGTCGCCGCCGTTGTTGCCGCTACCCACCACCACGCCCACGTTCAGCGCCTGCGGCCAGTGCCGCAGCAGGCGTTGCCAGGCAGCCAGCCCGGCCTGGGCCATCAGCTCCCAGCCACCATCGCCCGCCAGCGCCGAAGCCTGGGCATCCAGCGCACGCGCAGCAGCAGAATCAAACAGATCGGCAAGGTTGGCCATGCAGAGATTTTATACTGGTGCGCATGTTCCCCGCCCCTGCCCCCCTCGATCCGGCCCTGGCCGTGCAGCGCATCCGCGAGCTCGCCCGTGCGCACGGCTTCCAGCGCTGCGGCATCGCCGGCATCGAGCTGGGCGAGGATGAGGCGCACCTGGCCGACTGGCTGGGCAAGGGCCTGTACGGGACAATGGACTGGATGGCCCGCCACGGCACCCTGCGCGCGCGCCCGGCAGAACTGCTGCCGGGTACGGTCAGGGTGATTTCGGTGGGCATGGATTACAGCCACAAGGACGACACCGAAGCCTGGGCGACCCTGGCCGATCCCGGCCGCGCCTATGTGGCGCGCTACGCGCTGGGCCGCGATTACCACAAGCTGATGCGCAACCGGCTGCAGAAGCTGGCCACGCAGATCAACGATGAGGTCGCGCCGCTCGGCTACCGCGTCTTCGTCGATTCGGCGCCGGTGCTGGAACGCGCGCTGGCGCGCAACGCCGGGCTCGGCTGGATAGGCAAGCACACCTGCCTGATCGACCGCCACGGTGGGTCTTGGTTCTTCATCGGTGAGATCTACATCGACATCCCGCTGCCGATCGACGCGGCGGCCACCGCGCACTGCGGCACCTGCACGCGCTGCATCGACGTCTGCCCGACCCAGGCCATCATCGCCCCGCAGCGGCTGGACGCGCGGCGCTGCATTTCCTACCTGACCATCGAACACGACGGCGCCATTCCCGAAGACATGCGGCCGCTGATCGGCAACCGCATCTACGGCTGCGACGACTGCCAGCTGGTCTGCCCCTGGAACAAGTTCGCCAAGCGCACCGACGAAGCGGATTTCCGTGCGCGCAACAATCTCGACACCGCGCGACTGGACCAGCTGTTTGCCTGGGATGAAGCCGAATTCCTGCGCCGCACCGAAGGCAGCCCGATCCGCCGCAGCGGCCACGAGCGCTGGCTGCGCAACATCGCCGTAGCGCTGGGCAACGCACCGGCCTCGACCGACGCACTGGCCGCCCTGGAGACCCGCGTCAACGATCGCTCACCCGTGGTGCGCGAGCACGTGCAGTGGGCGCTGGCCCAGCACGGCGCGCGCTGACGTGCGATCCTGAGCGCCCTGCTCCGCCCGTCACCGCCGTACCCATGCAGCCACGCAACAACGACGTCCTCACCCCCAGCCAGCTCAACACCCTGGCCCGCGACCTGCTGGAAGGCAGCTTCCCGGCGATCTGGGTCGAAGCCGAGCTGGGCAGCGTCGCCCGCCCCGCGTCCGGGCACCTGTATTTCACTCTGAAGGATGCGCGCGCGCAGCTGCGCGCAGCGATGTTCCGGATGAAGGCGCAGTACCTGAAGTTCGTGCCGCGCGAAGGCATGCGCGTGCTGGTGCGCGGCAAGGTGACGCTGTACGACGCGCGTGGCGAGTACCAGATGGTGCTGGACCACATGGAAGAAGCCGGCGAAGGCGCACTGCGCCGCGCCTTCGAGGAACTGAAGGCACGCCTGGAAGCCGAGGGTCTGTTCGACCCGGCGCGCAAGCGGCCGATGCCGGCGCACGTGCAGCGCCTGGCCGTGATCACCTCGCCCACCGGCGCCGCCGTGCGCGACGTCCTGAGCGTGCTGGCCCGCCGTTTTCCGCTGCTGGAAGTGGACCTGCTGCCGACCCTCGTCCAGGGCAGCACGGCCGCCGCGCAGATCACCCGCCTGCTGCAGGCCGCCGATGCCAGCGGCCGCTACGACGTGATCCTGCTGACCCGCGGTGGTGGTTCGCTGGAAGACCTGTGGGCGTTCAATGACGAGGCGCTGGCCCGGGCGATCGCCGCCAGCGGCACGCCGGTGGTATCGGCGGTGGGCCACGAAACCGACTTCAGCCTGAGCGACTTCGCCGCCGACCTGCGCGCGCCGACGCCATCAGTGGCAGCCGAACTGCTGGTGCCCGACCAGCGCGAACTGACCCTGCGCCTGCGCCGCACGGCCGCGCGCATGGTGCAGCTGCAGCGGCACACGATGCAGCAGGCGATGCAGCGCGCCGATCGCGCCCTGCTGCGGCTGAACGCGCAGAGCCCGCAGGCGCGCCTGGACCTGCTGCGTCGTCGCCAGCTCGACCTGGGCCGGCGCCTGCATGCGGCCTTCAACCAGCAGCAGGAGCGCCGTGCGGCGCGCCTGCGCCATGCAGCAGCGGTGCTGCGCGGTCACCATCCGCAACGCCAGCTGGACGAAATGCAGCGACGCCTGGCTGCCCTGCGCGGCCGCCCGCAGGCGGCACTGCAGCGCCTGCTGCAACGTGATGCCTTGCGCCTGCGCGGGCTGGCGCGCTCGCTGGAAGCGGTAAGCCCGCTGGCGACAGTGGCACGTGGTTACAGCATCCTGACCCGCAGTGACGACGGCACGCTGGTGCGTGAGGTTGGGCAGGTACAGGCCGGCGATGCGCTGCAGGCACGCGTCGGCGACGGCGTGATCGACGTGCTGGTCAAGTAAGGGGTGTGTTTGCAGGGCTTGCAGCCCTGCACCTGCAGGGGCAAGAGCAACAGCAACAGCAACAGCGGGCATTCCGTGGGATGACGGGGCGGGGGGGGGGGGGGGGGGGCGCGCGACTCGCCCCCTCCGGGGGGGGTGGGGGGGGGGGGGGGGGGGGGGGGGGGGGGGGGGGGGGGGCGGCCCGCCCCCCCCCCCCCCCCCCCGCCGCGCGGGCCCCCCCCCCCCCCCCCCCCCCCCCCCCCCCCCCCCCCCGCCATCCCACGGATAGCCAGCTTTTGACGTTGACGTTGATTCGGCAGGCGCAGGGCGGCAGCCCCGCCGCGTCACCGCTTCCGCCGGACCAGCGTGCTTGACGCCTCCAGCACCGCCCGGGTCAGCAGCGCCATCGTCTGCACATCACCCTTCCAGTGCTGCCAGTACAGCGGCACGTCTTCCCACGCACGCTGCCGCACATACACCAGCCGCCCCGCATCCAGATGGCGCTTCACCAGCGGCAGCGGGTTCATCGTCCAGCCCAGCCCGCCCAGGTTGGCCTGCACGAAGGCCCGGGTGGAGGGGATCCACCACGTCGGCGCCGTGCTCGGCAGCGCATCGCCGGCCATCCGCTGCGCGAAGCGCGACTGCATGTCGTCCTTGCGGTTGAACACCAGCACCGGGGCCTGAGCCAGCGCCTGCGCCGTCACGCCCTTGGCGAAATGGCGCTCGCGGAACTCCGGCGTGCACGTCGCCGCATAGCGGATGCTGCCCAGCGCATGGATCTGGCAGCCCTGCACCGGCTCGTCCAGCGTGGTCACCGCGCCCAGCACCGTGCCTTGGCGCAGCAGCTCCACCGTGTGGTCCTGGTCTTCCACGCGCAGGTCCAGGGTGGTGCCGGTGTTCTGCGCGAACTGCTGCGCGGCCTGCGGGAACCAGGTTTCCAGGCTGTCATGGTTCACCGCCACCGGGATGCTCGCCTGCGGCAGGTCCTCGTCGGCCAGGCCCATGCGGTGCAGGGCGTCGTGCTCCAGCAGCGCGGTCTGTTCGGCCAGCTGGACCAGCAGCTGGCCCTCGGCGGTGGCCGTGGCCGGGGTGCCGCGCTTGACCAGCAGGCGCCCGATCCGGTCCTCCAGCGCCTTCACCCGCTGCGAGATGGCCGAAGGGGTGACATTGAGCGACTGCGCGGCGCGGTCGAAGCTGCCTTCGCGGATGACCGCGGCCAAGGCCCGCAGCTGGGCATGGTCGATGCGCATCGAATTAAGCTCCGCTAATGTTGGTTTAGTAAGTTTAGCTCGTCTTTCAAATGTTGCGGCGCGACAATGGCGTCCATTCCGGTGCTGTCCGCCCTCGCGAGGCACCGTTCCCCCAGCAAGACAAGGCAGTGAATCCATGTTCTCGGTCATCTCCGCCAGCACCGGCCTCGGTGCCTGGTTCTCTGGTGCAGCTACCGGCGTCGGCCTGTTCGCCGTGGTCGGTGCCCAGAGCGCCTTCATCCTGCGCCAGGGCATCCTGCGCAAGCACATCGTGCCGGTGGTCGCCACCTGCGCGGCCATCGATGCCATCTTCATCTTCGCCAGCGTGGCCGGCCTGCGTACGCTCACCTCGGCGCTGCCGTGGCTGACCAGCGCCGTGCTGTGGACCGGCGTGGCCTTCCTGGCGTGGTATGCGATGAAGTCCGCGCGCCGTGCCTTCGCCGGTGGCGGTGGCATGGGCGAGGCCGACAGCGATGACGGCAGCCGCCGTGCGGTGCTGCTGGCTGCGGTCGGCTTCTCGCTCATCAACCCGCATTTCTGGCTGGACATGATGGTGATCGGCTCGATCGCCGAGAACTTCGGCAATGCGCGCATGGCGTTCGCTGCCGGCGTGGTCACTGCCAGCTGCCTGTGGCTGACCGCGCAGGGCCTGGGTGCCCGCCTGCTGGCGCCGCTGTTCACCAAGCCCAGCACCTGGCGCGTGCTGGACGGCACCATCGCCGTCATCCTCAGCATCCTGGCACTCACGCTGGCCATCCGCGGCGTGCACTGAGCACTGCACCGAACACCACACTCTCTCCAAGGTCGTGGCTGCGGCGGCATCGGAAACGATGCCGCCGTTCTTTTTTCTGCGGCACGGGTCTTCGTGGTGCTGGCGGCCGGGTAGTGCCCTGCATAGAATTCCCGCAGGCAGACAGGGTGTCCGCGGCAAAGGGGATGGATGCGCAGTATTTTTCTGGCCGTCGGGCTGGCCCTGGCGTCGATGCCGGTTGCCGCGGCGACGGTCGACCTGGATCGTTTCCTGCAGCGGGAAACCTTCACCGACATCAAGATTTCGCCCACGGGCGAGTACGTGGCCGCGACCGCACCGGTGGAGGCCGGCACGCTGGTGGCGATCTACCGGATCGCCGACATGCAGCTGGTGGGTTCCTTCCGGCCGACGCGCAACAACCACGCCAGCACCTTCGACTGGGTCAGCCGTGATCGGCTGCTGGTCGGTCTGGCGGTGTCCTATGGTCCCCTGGACCGGCCCGGGCTGACCGGCGAGCTGTACGCGGTCAACGCCGATGGCAAGGAAGGCAAGCTGCTGGTGGGCGTCCGCTCGCCCGGCCGTGGCCGCGACCAGTCGGTGATGCCGGCCGATTCGGTGGTGGCGTTCCTGGCCGACGAGTTGCGCGATGACGAGAGCAACGTCCTGCTGGCGGTCACTCCGATCTTCAGCAAGGCCTCCACCCAGGTCGAGCGCATGGACGTACTGACCGGGCGGCGCACGGCCGTGGCACAGGCGCCGATGGCCGATGCCGCGTTCACCACCAACAATAATGGCCACGTGCGGTTCGCCCGCGCCCGCGACGACGACAACAAGCTGCGTCTGTACTACCGCCAGGATGAAGCCACACCCTGGGTGCTGGTGAACGACGAGGCGGCCAGCGGACATCTCGAGTTCGCGCTCGGCTTCGATGCCAGCGACGAGATCGCCTACCTGCAGGTCGAGCAGGCCGAAGGCCCCGACACCATCGTCGCCTGGAACCCGCGCAGCAATGTGCGGCGCGACGTGCTGCGCGACCCGGTGCTCGATCCGACGCGGATCCTGATGCGCCCGGGCACCCGCCAGCCGGTGGGCGCGCTGTTCCTCGGCGAAGCCCCGCGCACCCGCTTCTTCGACGAGACATCGGCCGACGCACGGCTCTACCGCAGCCTCGAGGCCGGACTGGGTTCCGCGGTGAACGTGACCTCCAGCACCCACGACGGGCGGACGCTGCTGGTCGAATCGTGGTCGGGCAGCAACCCCGGTGATTTCCATCTCTACGACACCACCTGCAAGGCCGCGCGGCACCTGATCAGCCGCAGCGACTGGATCGACCCGGCTGACATGGCCAGCGTGCGGCCGCTGCAGCTGAAGGCACGCGACGGGCGCACGCTGCGCGGCTTCGTCACCGTACCGCACGGCCGCGAGCTGCGTGGCCTGCCGATGGTGGTGATGCCACACGGCGGTCCGTTCGGCGAATTTGACACCGGTGGCTACGACACCGAGACGCAGATGCTGGCCGCGGCCGGCTACGCAGTGCTGCAGGTCAACTTCCGCGGTTCGGCCGGCCTTGGCCGCGAACACCTGCTGGCCGGCCAGAAGCAGTGGGGCCGGGCGATGCAGGACGATGTCACCGATGCCACCCGCTGGGCCATCGCGCAGGGCTGGGCCGATGGCGGACGCATCTGCATCTACGGCGCCAGCTATGGCGCCTATTCGGCGATGATGGGCGCCGTACGCGAACCGGGCCTGTATCGCTGCGCGGCCGGTTTTGCCGGTGTCTATGACCTGCCGTTGATGCACGTCCGCGGCGACATCCGCGCCAACGTGTCGGGAAAGACCTATCTGCGCGAGTGGCTGGGCGAGCCCAAGGAGCTGGCCGCGTGGTCACCGGTCAACCTGGCGGGGCAGATCAAGGTGCCGGTGCTGCTGGCTGCCGGCCGCGACGACGTGCGCGCGCCGCCGGTGCACACCGAGCGCATGGCCGCTGCGCTGAACAAGGCGCGCGTGCCGGTGGAAACGCTCTATTACCGCCATGAAGGGCACGGCCTGTACCGCGAGGCCAACCGCCGAGACTACTTCACGCACCTGCTGGCGTTCCTGTCGCGCAGCCTCGGCGGTGCCACGGCCAGCCCGGCAGCGGCGCCGGCCACGCGGGCGGCACGCGCCACACGGGCGCCCTGACGGCCGGGCATGCAATCGGACACTGGCAGGCCGTCCATCGGCCTGCCTACAATCGGGGGTGCGGACAGGGTGTCCGCTGTATAGGGGGAAGGATGCGCAAGACAATGATGGCCGCGCTGCTGGCGCTGGCCTGTGCCTCGCCGGCTGCGGCCGGTGCCGTGGACCTGGAAAAGTACATCCGCCAGGAGACATTCCAGGACATCAAGATTTCGCCGGGGGGCGACTACTTCGCTGCCACTGTGCCGATGGAAGACAGCACCGCTGTCGTCATCATGCGGACCTCGGACAACACGCCGGTGGGCAGTTTCCGCCCGCCCCGCAACAACCATGCGACCAGCTTCGACTGGGTCAGCAACGAACGCGTGCTGATCGAGCTGTCCGAGAAGTTCGGCTCGCTGGATACGCCGCAGCGCACCGGTGAGCTGTACGCGGTCAACGCCAATGGCGGGCGCGGCGAGCTGCTGGTCGGCTACCGCGTGGAAGGCAACGGGCCCGGTACCCGCATCCAGCCTAAGAAGGTGGAGGCGGTGGCTGCCTTCCTCACCGACGAGCTGGCCAACGACGACCGCAACGTGCTGGTCGCGGTGTGGCCGTTCAGCAACGATCCCTTCACCCGCGTGGAGCGGCTGGACGTCACCACGGGGCGCCGCGTGCAGGTCGCGGGCTCGCCGGTGCGCAAGGCCAGCTTCACTACCGACAACAAGGGTGGGGTGCGCTTTGCCCGCGGTGCCGGTAGTGACAACGTCAACAAGCTCTACTACCGCCAGCCGAGCAACAACCAGTGGGTGCTGGTCAACGACGAGGCACTCAGCAACCGCGTCGAGAGCGCCATCGGCTTCGCTGAAGACAACAGCGTGGCCTACCTGCAGGTCCAGCAGCCGAAGGGCCCCGACGCCATCGTCAGCTGGAACCCGCAGACCGGCGAACGGAAGACGCTGCTGGTCGATGACGTGGTCGATCCGTACCACATCATCTTCCGCAACGGCACCCGCGTGCCGGTAGGTGCGCTGTACGTGGGCGATACCACCCGCAGCCGTTTCTTCGACGAGACCTCGGCCGATGCGCGCCTCTACCACAGCCTGGAAGCGGCCTTCAAACAGCCGGTCTACATCACCTCCAGTACGCGCGACGGCAAGAAGGTGTTGGTGGAAACCTGGACCGGCAACGATCCCGGCGCCTTCTACGTGTTCGATACGGTGGCCAAGTCGGCACAGCACCTGATCAGCCGCAGCGAGTGGCTGGACGTGGACAAGACCGCGCCGGTGCGCGCTGTATCGCTGAAGGCCCGCGATGGCCTGCCGCTGCACGGCTTCCTGACGCTGCCGCACGGCAGCAACGGTCGCAACCTTCCGATGGTGGTGCTGCCGCATGGCGGGCCGTACCAGGTCTTCGACAGCGGACGCTATGACATGGAATCGCAGATGCTGGCCGACGCCGGCTATGCGGTGCTGCAGATCAACTTCCGTGGCTCGGACAACTACGGCCGCGCGCATGCCCAGGCGGGTGCGCGGCAGTGGGGCGGCACCATGCAGGACGACGTCACCGACGCCACCCGCTGGGCCATCTCGCAGGGCATCGCCAACAAGGACCGCATCTGCATCTACGGGGCCAGCTACGGTGCCTACTCGGCGATGATGGGTACGGTACGCGAACCCGGCATGTACCAGTGTGCCGCCGGCTACGTGGGCGTGTACGACCTGCCGATGATGTTCACCCGTGGTGATGTGCAGGAGCGCGGTTCGGGCATGACCTACCTGCGTGACTGGCTGGGCGATCCGGCGAAGCTGGGTGCGGTCTCGCCGGTCACCCTTGCCGGGCAGATCAAGGTGCCGGTGTTCCTCGCGGCCGGTGGCGAAGACAAGCGCGCTCCGATCGAGCACACCAAGCGCCTGGAAGCGGCGCTGAAGAAGGCGGGCACGCCGGTGGAAAGCCTGTACTACAGCACCGAAGGCCACGGTTTCTACCGCCCTGAGCACGAACGCGAGTACTACAGCCGCCTGCTGGCGTTCCTGTCCAACAGCCTGGGTGGGGCCAAGGCCAGTGCGGAAGCGCCGAAGGCCAGCGGCAAGGCGCCGTAAGCCCAACCGCGCGCTTGAGCAGGCCGGGCAGCCAAGGCTGTCCGGCCTGGAAACACCATGAGACCCGCTGCGCTGTGGGTCGGGCTGCCCGCGCCGTCTGACGGCGGGCAGGCCAGGGCGCCCTGATCGGGCGCCGCCGGGTCGAGGGTCACTTCACCCCGTGCATCATCCGCTTCAGCAGCGGCGCGGCGATGAAGGCCAGCACTGCACAGCCCAGGCCGATCCACATCAGCAGCCAGAACAGGTGCGCATAGGCGCCGGCGGCCGCTACCCTGTCCAGCGTCTCGCCTTCGGGCACCTCGATCGCCGCCAGCTTGCCGAACAGCGCGGCCAGCGTTTCGGAGA
The DNA here is from genome assembly GCF_056854535.1 of Stenotrophomonas sp. STEN054. Taxonomy (NCBI): domain Bacteria; kingdom Pseudomonadati; phylum Pseudomonadota; class Gammaproteobacteria; order Lysobacterales; family Lysobacteraceae; genus Stenotrophomonas; species Stenotrophomonas sp. STEN054. Next base: position 30,006 of record NZ_JBXFWG010000043.1, read on the forward strand.
ACGCGGTGGCCAGGAACCAGGTGCCCATCATCAGGCTCATCACCCGCGGCACGGCCAGCTGGGTCACCGCCGACAGGCCGACCGGCGACAGGCACATCTCGCCGCTGGCAAGCAGGAAGTAGGCCAGCACCAGCCACCACACGCTGGCCATTTCGCCGGTGGCGCCGACCTGCTGCGCGGCCAGCGCCAGCGGCACGAAAGACAGCGCGCCGATGACCAGGCCCCAGGCCGACTTGACCGGCTTGCCCGGCTCCCAGCCGCGGCGGTCCATCCAGGTCCACAACGCGGCGAACGCCGGTGCCAGCAGCACCAGGAACAGGCCGCCCAGATAGGTAAGCGAACCGGCGGTCTGCGGAATCACCAGGCAATCGCGCACCAACAGCACCAGCATCAGCGCGACGATGGCGATGAAGAATGCCCGCGGCGCGTTCGAGCCCGGGCGACGTTCGGACAGGCGCGCGCTGACCACGAAGCCCAGCGGTGCCAGCAGCAGGGAGACGATCGACCACGGCAGCGGGGTGCCGCCGGTAATGACCAGCGCCGGCACGATGTCCTTGGTCAGCAGGCGATCGGTGAAGGTGACCCACGAGCCGTAGGACTGCTCGTACATCGTGAAGAACACCAGCGCCATGAAGATCAGCACCATCAGCGCGATCATCTGCTGGCGCTGCACCGGGGTGCACTTGCTGCCGGTGAACCAGGCGAACCAGACCAGTACGCCGCCCAGCACCACCAGCATCAGCATCAGCGCCAGGCTGATCTCGCCGCCGAGGGCGAAGGCGCCGTTGCCGGCGGCCCACATCAGCCACGCCACCGGCAGCACGCCGACCACCGCGCACAGGTAGATCAACCATTCGCGCGGCAGGCCCAGCACCTTCTGCTTCAGTGCGGCCGGCTGCGGCGGTTCGGCGTGGCCCTGCAGGTACTTCTGGCCCCACAGGAACATCGCCAGGCCGGCCAGCATGCCGATGCCGGCGGCGCCGAAGCCGTACTTCCAGCCATAGGCCTCGCCGAGGAAGCCGCAGACCAGCGAGGAGAACAGCGCGCCGAGGTTGATGCCGGCGTAGAACAGCGAGAAACCCGAATCGCGGCGCGGGTCGTCCTGCGGGTAGAGCTTGCCGACGATGGTGGAGATGTTTGGCTTGAGGAAGCCGACGCCCATGATGATCAGCGCCAGCGACAGGTAGGTCACCGCCAGGGCCGAGGTATCGCGCACCACCTCACCGTTGACCCGGTAGGCGGCGTGGCCCTCGAAGGCCATGCCGAGATGACCAAGCACCAGCAGGATGCCGCCGAACAGCACCGCCCGGCGCATGCCCAGCCAGCGGTCGGCCAGCATGCCGCCGAACACGGGAATGCAGTAGACCAGGCCGCCATACGCGCCCAGCAGGTCCAGGCCGGCCTTGTCGCCGAACAGGTGGTACTTGGTGAGATACAGCAGCAGCAGCGCCTTCATTCCGTAGAAGGAGAAGCGCTCCCACATTTCGGTGAAGAAGCAGACGTAGACGCCCTTCGGGTGGCCGAGGAAGTCGTCGGAAGCGATAGCGGCAGAATTCATCGGCGGATTATAGGCGTGTGCCGCAGGCACACGCCGGGTAGCGCGGGGCCATGTGGGGCGGCACTACGCAACGCCGGGCTTGGCCCGACGGCCTCAGTAGACCCACGCCATGCGTGGATGGGGCTCATCACCCGCGGTCGATTACAGGTAGCGCAGCCAGGCCAGGTCGCGGCGGCGGGCCTTGAAGCGGCCGAACAGCAGCGTCGGCGGGTACATCGCCACCGCCAGCGCGCAGGCCACCAGCAGCAGGCCGGCCACCGAATCCAGCGCGTACAGGCTGCCGTGGGTGGGGCCCCAGGCCGTCAACGCGGTCACGTACAGCAGCTTCAGCACGTACAGATGCAGCAGGTAGAAGAACATCGGCGCCGCACCGATCTCGGCCAGCGGGCGCAGGGTTTCGGCCAGCGGCGGCCATTCGTACAGGCGCAGCAGCAACAGGCCCACGCCCAGGGTCAGCAGCAGGAACTGCAGCGACGGCGGGTACTTGGTCACGTTGAACACGCTCATCCAGGTGCGCAGGGCGCTGTCCTGGTGCTGCCACGGCGCATCGCCATAGCCGTTGGCCAGGCGCAGCAGGGCGAACGCGGCCAGGGCACCCAGCCCGGCCCACAGCAGCCAGCGCTGGCGCTGGGCCGGGTCGCGGTCGCGGGCGAACCACGGTCCCATCAGGTAGCCCAGCACGATCACCCCGATCCACGGCAGCACCGGGTAGGACGTACGCAGGCGCAGCACGCCGGTTTCGATCCAGTCGCGCTGGTGCAGCACCTTCCACAGCACCGCCAGTACGCCGTTGCCTCCCACGCGCACGCCATCGAACAGGTTGTGGCCGGCCACCAGCAGCACGCCCAGCACCAGCAGTGCCGGGCGCGGCAGCCACAGCAGTCCGGCCAGCGCGATCATGCTCAGGCCGATGGCCCAGATCACCTGCAGGTACAGCGTGTCCGGCGGGAACTGGAAGGTCCAGGCGAAGTTGACCAGGGTCAGTTCCAGCACCACCAGGAACAGGCCGCGCTTGAGCAGGAAGGCGGCGATGGCGCGGCACGGGTCGGCCTGGCGCTGGCCGTACAGCCATGCCGACAGGCCGGTGAGCAGCACGAACACCGGCGCGCACAGATGCGCCAGCAGGCGGCAGCCGAACAGGGCAGGGGAGACGCTGGCCGCGTCCATCGGGTCGCCGACCTGGTGCTGCAGGAAGAAGGTCTCACGCACGTGGTCGAGCAGCATCAGCAGCATCACGGTGCCGCGCAGCTGGTCGATGGAGGCCAGCCGGAGAGAGGGGGAAGGGGGCATGTAAAGCAACGGCTGGGTACAACATAAAGATATAACATATCATTTGCAGGAAGGCCATTCCGGGTTTGCTGCATCGGCCGGTTGCCTGTGCGCGTCCGCCGCCCTTGCACTGCAGCACCCGGCCCCATCCTTTGGCACGCTGGACTTGCTCTGCCCTGAACGCTAGCGTGGCAGGGATTTTTTGCCAGCAGGGGCTTCCATGAACCATGACGCTGCGCCCAAGCAGCTCACCTTCCGCGCAGTGGCCCTGGCCATCGTGCTGGCGGTGGTGCTGTCGGCGGCCAACGCCTATCTCGGTCTGTTCGCAGGCCTGACCATCGCCACCGCCATTCCCGCGGCGGTCATTTCCATGGGCGTGCTGCGCCTGCTGGGCGGTGGTTCCATCCTCGAAAACAACATCGTCCAGACCGGCGCTTCGGCCGGTTCGTCCATTGCCGCCGGTGTCATCTTCACCATCCCGGCGCTGGTCATCATGGGCTACTGGCCGGACTTCAAGTACTGGTGGGTGCTGGGCATCGCCGGTCTAGGCGGCCTGCTGGGCGTGCTGTTCTCGGTGCCGCTGCGCCGTTCGATGATCGTCGAAGACCCGCTGCCCTTCCCGGAAGGCAAGGCCGCGGCCGAAGTGCTCAAGGCTGGTGAAAACCCCGGCCCGGGCCTGAAGATCCTTGGCCTGTCGGCCGTGATCGGTGCCTTCGTCAAGCTCGCCGCCGAAAGCGGCCTGCGCCTGATCCCCGATGCCTGGTCGACCTCGGCCTACGTCGGCGGCTCGAAGATCACCGCCTTCATCGGCACCAACCTGTCGCCGGCCCTGCTGGGCGTGGGCTACATCGTCGGCCTGAACGTCGGCATCGTGGTCGTGTCCGGCTCGATCCTGACCTGGCACATCGCCATTCCGATCTACCAGGCGTTCTTCATGAACACCGATCCGGCCCTGGCCGCGTCGGTCGCCGCCGCCTCGTCCACCGAGGCCGCGTTCGCCATCTGGGGCGCGAAGATGCGCTACCTGGGCGTCGGCGCGATGCTGATCGGCGGCATCTGGACCCTGATCTCGCTGCGCAAGTCGCTGCTGAACGGCGTCAAGAGCGGCTTCGCCGCCGCGCGCAAGAGTGGCGGCCCGGTGCTGGCGCATACCGAACGCGACCTGCCGATGAAGTGGATGCTGGTCGCCCTGGTGGTCTTCGTGCTGCCGCTGCTGGCCCTGTACCAGGCCATCGTCGGCCAGTGGCACGTGTCGATCCCGATGACCATCATCATGATCGTCGCCGGCTTCCTGTTCGTGTCGGTCTCGGCCTACCTGGCTGGCCTGATCGGTTCGTCCAACAACCCGGTCTCGGGCATCACCATCTCCACCATCCTGTTCGCCTCGGCCGTGCTGGTCGTGCTGCTGGGCGCCGATGGCCTGAAGCCGGTCGGTGCCGGCGGTGCGCCGCTGGGCGCGGTGGCCGCCATCATGATCGGCGCGGTGGTCTGCTGCGCCGCCGCGGTGGGCGGTGACAACCTGCAGGACCTCAAGGCGGGCTACATCGTCGGTGCCACCCCGTGGAAGCAGCAGCTGATGCTGGGCATCGGTGCGTTCTCGTGCGCGCTGATCATGGCCCCGGTGCTGAACCTGCTGGCGACCGCCTACGGCATCGGCGTGAAGTCCGAGCTGCACCCGAACGCGCTGGCCGCCCCGCAGGCGAACCTGATGGCCTCGGTGGCCAAGGGCCTGTTCGGCGGCGAACTGCCGTGGACCTTCATTGGCATCGGTGCCGTGGTCGGTGCGGTCATCATCGCCTTCGACAGCTGGCTGAAGTCGCGCAACTCGCGCTTCCGCGTGCCGGTGCTGGCCGCCGCCATCGGCATCTACCTGCCGCTGGAACTGATGGTGCCGATCTTCCTGGGCGGCCTGATCGCCTATCTGGTCGAGCGCTTCCACAAGGTGCGTGGCGATGACGAAGAAGGCCGCGACCGCGTGCACAAACCAGGCGTGCTGTTCGCCGCCGGCCTGATCACCGGCGAGGCGCTGATGGGTATCGCCATCGCCGTGCCGATCGTGGTCAGCAGCCGCGCCGACGTGCTGGCCCTGCCGTTCCACCTGCCGGCCGCGCAGTGGTTCGGCCTGGCCGTGCTGTTCCTGGTCGGCTGGCTGATCTACCGCACCGGCAAGCGCGCGATGGCGTAATGCCAAGGGGTCGGATCCCTTCCCAACGGGAAGAGCTCTGACCCCGGATCGCCGCCGGACGCTGGGCAGGGGTCAGAGCCGATTCCTGCGGAATCGGATCCGATCCCTGCGGAATCGGATCCGATCCCGACGCAGCACCCGCAAACCCCGCTCCGGCGGGGTTTGCTCGTTGTGGCGGCGCGGCAACCCCGCCCAAGCGGCCATGACCGATGGCCTTGGCAGCCCCGCCCGCACGGGCCTACCATCGGTTTTTTGCCGTCCTGCGGAGATCCCGATGAAACTGCGTCATGCCCTGCTGCCACTGAGCCTGCTGGCCGCCCTGCCCAGCGTCGCCGCTGCCCGTGGCCTGGAAGTCCGCGACATGGTGGCCATGGATCGCGTCTCCGCCCCGGTCCTGACCGCTGATGGCGGCACCGTGGTGTTCGCCAAGCGCACTACCGATGCCAACCTCAAGGCCAGCACCGCGCTGTTCGCGCGCAACCTGCGCACCCGCGATGCGGCACCGCCGAAGCAGATCACCCCGGCCGGCTGGAACGTCAATTCGGCCTCGCTGTCGGCCGACGGCCAGACCGTGTACTTCCTCAGTGCCAAGAACGGCAGCCAGCAGCTGTACGCGCAGGGCATCAGTGGCGGCACTCCGCGCCAGCTGACCGATTTCCCGGTGGACGTGGACAGCTACCACGTCTCGCCGCAGGACGACCGCGTGCTGTTCAGCGCGGGCGTGTTCCAGGCCTGTGCCTCGGACCTGGCCTGCACCGGGAAGAAGCTCAAGGACGTGGCCGACGCCAAGGCCAGCGGCAAGGTCTTCGATTCGCTGTTCGTGCGCCATTGGGACACCTGGAACGACGGCCGCCGCAACACCCTGTTCGTGGCCCCGCTGCCGGCGGCCAAGGCCGGCCCGGTGAAGGGCGCCTCGGCGCTGAGCGCGACCATCGATGGCGACGCGCCGTCCAAGCCGTTCGGCGGCAATGACGATTTCACCTGGTCGCCGGACGGCGCCAGCGTGGTCGCCAGCATCCGCGTGGCCGGCAAGCAGGAACCGTGGTCGACCAACTTCGACCTGTACCGCTTCGATGCCGCCGGCAAGCAGGCGCCGGTCAACCTGACCGCTTCCAACCCGGCCTGGGATGCCGGCCCGGTGTTCAGCGCCGACGGCAAGACCTTGTTCTACCGCGCCATGAAGCGCCCAGGCTTCGAAGCTGACCGCTTCGGCCTGATGGCGATGGACCTGGCCAGCGGCAAGGCCCGCGAGATCGCCCCGCAGTGGGATCGTTCGGCCGGTGAGATCACCCTGTCCGCCGATGGCGCCAGCATCTACACCACCACCGACGACCTCGGCGAGCACCCGCTGTTCCAGATCGACGTGGCCAGCGGCAAGGCCACCAAGGTCATCGGCGATGGCACCGTGTCCTCGGTCAGCGTGGCGGGGAACAGCGTGGCCATCACCCGCAACAGCCTGAAGAGCAACGACCAGGTGCTGGTCGGCATGCTGCCGGCCGCCGGCCAGCCGATCGGCGAGCTGCGCGCGCTGACCCCGGCCGCAGGCGAGGTGCTGAAGGACGTCAACTTCGGTGATTTCGAGCAGTTCGAGTTCAAGGGCTGGAACAACGACACCGTGCACGGCTACGTGGTCAAGCCGCACAACTACCAGGAAGGCAAATCCTACCCGGTCGCGTTCCTGATCCACGGCGGCCCGCAGGGCAGCTTCGGCAACGGCTGGAGCTACCGCTGGAACCCGCAGACCTACACCGGCCAGGGCTATGCCGTGGTCATGATCGACTTCCACGGTTCCACCGGCTACGGCCAGGCCTTCACCGATGCGATCAGCCAGCACTGGGGCGACCGCCCGCTGGAAGACCTGCAGAAGGGCTGGAGCGCGGCGCTGAAGAAGTATTCCTTCCTCAATGGTGACAAGGCCTGCGCACTGGGCGCCAGCTACGGCGGCTTCATGGTCAACTGGATCGCCGGCAACTGGAACAGCCCGTTCAAGTGCCTGGTCAACCATGACGGCGTGTTCGACCAGCGCATGATGGGGTACGCCACCGAAGAACTGTGGTTCACCGAGTGGGAGCAGGGCGGCACGCCGTATGAGAAGGCCGCCAACTTCGAGAAGTTCAACCCGGTCAACCACGTGGCCGACTGGAAGAAGCCGATCCTGGTCATCCACGGCCAGCAGGACTTCCGCATTCCGGTCGAGCAGGGCCTGGCCGCGTTCACCGCCGCCCAGCGCCAGGGCATCCAATCGAAGTTCCTGTACTTCCCGGACGAGAACCACTGGGTGCTGAAGCCGAACAACAGCATCCTGTGGCATGACACCGTCAACGCCTGGCTGAAGCAGCACATCGGCGAATAAGCCGGTCCAGGGGCCCCCCCCGGGGGGGGCGGGGTGTTTGTTTTTTTCCCGCGGCCCCGGCGGGGGGGGTGAGGCGCCGGTAGACGCCCCACCCCCCCCGCCTGAGGACGGGCTGCGCGCCGCCC
>NZ_JBXFWG010000044.1:0-36722 GCF_056854535.1 Stenotrophomonas sp. STEN054
CCCCCCCCCCCCCCCCCCCCCCCCCCCCCCCCCCCCCCCCCCCCCCCCCCCCCCCCCCCCCCCCCCCCCCCCCCCCCCCCCCCCCCCCCCCGCTGCAAGTACGTCCCTATAAGCTCGGTCGCCGCATCCATGCGGCTCACGCCCCCTCAACCGGACCCACCCCGCCTTCGACAGTTTCCCGCGATCTGTCGGAACAGCACGGGGTCGGATCCCGTTGCTACGCAACGGGCTCCGACCCCAATGTGGAATTCGAGATCTGACAGATGTGCCGACCAACGGTCGACACCTACCAACAGCCGCGCGCCCCAGTAGATCCACGCCATGCGTGGATGATTCATTCGAGATCTGACAGATGTGCCGACCAACGGTCGGCAGCCACCACCAGCAGGTTCCAACAGCCGCGTGAACCCGCCATCCCACGGAATGCCGCTTCGGCTTTTGACGTTGAAGTTGCTTCTGCAGGTGCAGGCCTGCAAGCCCTGCCGAAAACACAAAAAAAACAGCAGGCCGGAGCCTGCTGTTTCGGTGTAATGGTGCGCCCGGAGAGATTCGAACTCCCGACCGCCTGGTTCGTAGCCAGGTACTCTATCCAACTGAGCTACGGGCGCCAATTACATAAACCTGTTGTATTGATCGTGTGTGGTGCGCCCGGAGAGATTCGAACTCCCGACCGCCTGGTTCGTAGCCAGGTACTCTATCCAACTGAGCTACGGGCGCGCGGTACACAATCAATTTTGTTACTACATTTTACTGCATCTTCCAGCGGCGGATTCTGGAAGCCTGTCGAGTGGTGCGCCCGGAGAGATTCGAACTCCCGACCGCCTGGTTCGTAGCCAGGTACTCTATCCAACTGAGCTACGGGCGCCCTGCGACAGGAGCGGAATTATGCGGATGTCGGCGGCTGTCGTCAACGCTTTTGTGAAAATTTTCATTCAACTGAATGAAAAAGCTTTCAGCCACGGCATCCGGGGCCTTCATCCAGGCGAAGTGATCGGCGCGCGTGCCCAGTTCCTGCGCGGGCAGCACGCGGACGCGTGAGGCCACATTCGGCAGCTTGGCCAGCAGCGCCTGCATCGATCCGAGTGGCGCGAACCAGTCATCGGCCATCAGCACCGCCTGCGCGCTGCCATGGATGCGTGCCAGCTGCGCATCGAGGTTCTCGTCCATGCCCACGGCGGCGTAGTGGTTGTTCAGGCCCACCCGCGCCCAGTCGGCGATCAGCCCGCGTGCTTCGGTGCCGCCAAAGCCGAGGCGACGACCGTGCAGCACACCCTGGCGCCGCGCGATCCACGGCAGGAACCGGTAGAACAGCGGCAGCAGCCAACCGCGCGGGGGCGGGAAGACGCGCCAGAACGGCGTGCCGCTGGCCGCCAGCCACAGGCGCTGGAAACGATCCGGATTGCGGCCGGCATGCAGGCAGGCGAGCTGCCCGCCCAGACTGTGCCCGCCGATGATCCAGGGCAGGGCGCTGCCTGCGTCGTCTTCGTGGCCCAGCACAGCCTGGCTGGCCGGCAGATCCTGTTCGAGGATCTCGCGGTAGCCCCAGTCAGCCGTGCGTGAGGGGCGCAGTGAACTGCTGCCGTTGCCACGCCACTCATGCAGGTAGACGGCGATGCCACGCGCTGCCAGCGCCTGCGCAAGCGGCAGGTAGTGGCGCGCGGCCACGCCCAGTGCCGGCAGCCACAGCAGGCGTGCCAGCGGCTGTGCAGGCACGCAGGCGATGATCTCGTAGCGGTGGCCATCGCCGCTGTCCACGGCGATCGTGCGCGGCGTCGCGCTCATGCGTGCGGTGCCGCGCCGAAATGATCCAGCACCAGCACTTCGCTGCGGCCGGGCGCGTAGCCCTGCTGCAGGCCGCGTGCCACGTAATCGATGCCGGCTTCGCAGGCATTGGCCAGGCTGAGCCCGTTGCACAGCTGGGCGGCAATCGCCGAGGCCAGCGTGCAGCCGGTGCCGTGCGCGTCCAGCGGCAGCCGTGCGTGGATGAACTCCTCGCTGCTGACGCCGTCGAAATAGCGGTCGATCACCCGGTTTCCTTCGTGCAGGTGGCCCCCCTTCAGCAGGACGGCGCCGGCACCCATGTCCAGCAGGGTGGCGGCAGCCTGCTCGGCCTGGTCGGCGTTGCCGATGCTGCGGCCGACCAGCAGCTCGGCCTCGGGGGTGTTGGGGGTGATCAGCGTGGCCAGCGGAATCAGCCGTTCTCGCATCGCCTGCAGCGCGCTGTCTTCCAGCAGGCGCGCGCCACTGGTGGCGACCATCACCGGATCGAGGACCACGTGCGCGGGGCGGCGCAGTTCGAGCACGTCAGCAACGGTGTGGATGACCTCTGCATTCGCCAGCATGCCGAGCTTCACCGCGTGGATGTCGAAATCATCGAAGCAGGCGTCCAGCTGCGCGCGCAGGAAGGCGACCGGCGGCACGTGCACGGCGGTGACGCCGCGGGTGTTCTGTGCGGTCAGTGCGGCAATGGCGGACAGGCCATGCACACGGTGTGCGGCGAAGGCCTTCAGGTCGGCCTGGATGCCGGCGCCACCGCCGGAATCGGAGCCGGCGATGGTGAGGGCGGAAGCGGGGGTGGTCGGGCTCATGCCTCGATTGTGCCGTGGTCCCGCAGGGGAAGGTAGATCCACGCCATGCGTGGATGCCCTCGTTCAATGCCGCCAGCGCGCCCATTGCTGGTACATCACATACACGATGCCGGCCAGGCCGGTGAGCAGGGCAGGGGCGAGCAGGGCGTCGTAGCGGAAGTGCATGAACAACCACGCGCCGATGATGCCGCCGCCGAGAAAGCCACTGATGATCAGCCCGCTCAGGGTCAGCCGACGCACCTGCAGGGGCAGGCCGCGCAGCAGGTGGCCCAGGCCGATGCCGAGATCGGTGAACATGCCGCTCAGGTGGGTGGTACGCACCACCGCGCCGCTGAAGGTGGTAGCCATCGCGTTCTGCAGGCCGCAGGCCATGGCCGCGGCCAGCGCACCCCAGATCTGCTGCTGTTCGAACAATGGAATGGCCACCAGCAGCAGCGCCGATTCGATCGCCAGGGCCACGCCGTAGCGCCGGCCCAGCTGCAGGGTGTCGGCCTGGATCAGCAGGCCACTGAGCATCGCGCCCAGCGAGAAGGCGATCAGCAGTCCCCACAGATGGCCGACCGCGCGCCAGTCTCCCTGGGCAATCGCCATGCCCAGCTGGCTGGTACTGCCGGTCATGTGGCTCACCGCCTGGTGCTCGAAGCCCAGGAAGCCGACCACGTTGACCATGCCGGCCACGCTGGACAACGCGACCGCGCCGATCCAGACCCAGGTGGGCAGGCGGATTCCCATGCCGCCGCCTCAGGGCGACGGCACTTTGCCGCCGTTGAACTGCAGGTCGCTGAAGCTGCCGGTGGCGGGATCGTACACCGCGCCCCAGAACTGCCGGCCGCCATCGCAGACGCGGATCGCTTCGCGCGCGGGATTGGTGCTGGCATCTTCCGGCAGGTGGAAGGCGTTGATGTAGATCAGCTGCCGGCCGCCACTTTCGATGCCCACGTACTGGCGATCGAAGTCCAGTACGTGCGGCACCTGTGCTTCCAGTGAGGACAGCTTCGCTTCCATCTGGTCCACCTGCTGCCGGCTCGGCGCCCAGTAGCCGCTCACCCGCCCGGCCTCGCGGCCGGGGCTGGTGCGCGAGCAGGTGTCCAGCACCTGCGCGGCGATGACGGGGCGGGTGACCACCCACGATTGGCCGGTGCGCTCGGCGGTCGGCACGCTGGCCGGGCCACGCGTGGTGGTGCACGCACCCAGGGCGGCTGCGAGGGTGATCGCAGCCGAGGGCAGCAGCAGGCGGGTGCAACGGTTCACAACACCTCCGAAGCGTAATCGGCCAGGCGCGAACGTTCGCCCCGGCGCAGGGTGATGTGCGCACTATGCGGCCAGTTCTTGAAGCGATCCACCGCGTAGGTCAGGCCCGAGGTGGTCTCGGTCAGGTACGGGGTGTCGATCTGCTCGACGTTGCCCAGGCAGACGATCTTGGTGCCGGGGCCGGCACGGGTGATCAGCGTCTTCATCTGCTTCGGGGTGAGGTTCTGCGCTTCATCGAGGATCAGGTAGCGCGACAGGAAGGTGCGACCGCGCATGAAATTCATCGAGCGGATCTTGATGCGGCTGGCCAGCAGGTCGTTGGTGGCCTGGCGGCCCCAGGTGCCGCCTTCCTGGTTGTGGGTGAGCACTTCCAGGTTGTCGGTCAGCGCGCCCATCCACGGCGTCATCTTTTCTTCTTCGGTACCGGGCAGGAAGCCGATGTCCTCGCCCACGCTGACCGTGGCGCGGGTCATGATGATCTCGCGGTAACGCTGCTGGTCCATCGTCTGCGCCAGGCCGGCGGCCAGCGCCAGCAGGGTCTTGCCGGTGCCGGCGGTGCCGAGCAGGGTGACGAAGTCGATCTCCGGGTCCATCAGTGCGTTGAGCGCGAAGTTCTGCTCGCGGTTGCGCGCGCTGATGCCCCACACGGCATGGCTGCCGTGGCGGAAATCATCGACCAGCGACAGCACCACCTTGCCATCGCCGACCACGCGGCTGACGCGCAGCTCGACCTCGTCTTCGCCGGGCAGGTAGACGTACTGGTTGGGGTACCACTCCTCGCCGTCCTGCGCGAGGATTTCGTAATGCGTGCGGCCCTTGTCGCTCCAGCTGCGCAGGTCCTCGCCGTGGCGCTTCCAGAAGTCTTCCGGCAGCTCGGTGGCACCGGTGTAGAGCAGGCTGAAATCATCCAGCGCGCGGTCGTTCTCGTAGTCCTCGGACACGATGCCGGCGATGGCCGCCTTGATCCGCAGGTTGATGTCCTTGGAAACGAACACCACCGGCAGGTCGGGCGTTTCTTCCTTCAGCGCCAGGATCGCGCCAAGGATGGCGTTGTCCGGGATGACCTTGCCGAAACTCTTGCCCGCGTCGAAATGGCTGGTCTGGAAGCGCAGCTTGCCGGCGCTCTGCTTGCCGCGCAGCTGCAGGCCGTTGGGGCGCTCCAGCGCAATGCCGTCGGCCAGGTTGTCCAGGCCCGATTCCTGCACCAGCTCATTGAGGAAGCGGCTCACCTGGCGGGCGTTGCGGCTCGCTTCGGAGGTGCCCTTCTTGCCGTTGTCCAGCTCCTCGATCACCTGCATCGGCAGGTAGACGTCATGTTCCTCGAACTTGAACAGCGCGGTGGGATCGTGCATCAGCACGTTGGTATCCAGCACGTAGATGCGCTTGCCTCGGGTCATCGTCATTTCCTGGTTACGGACAGGGAAAAACCACCACGGCCTGCTGCAGGGCAGGGTGGTGGAGGACACAGTGGGCGTTGGAACTCACTTGGATTGGGCGGCCTTCAGTTCGGCGAGCACCGCGTCGGCATGGCCGGCGACCTTGACCTTGCGCCAGGACTGCACGAGTTGGCTGTCGGGAGAAATCAGGAAGGTGCTGCGTTCGATGCCACGTACCTGCTTGCCGTACATGTTCTTCATCCTGATGACGTCGAAGGCGGTGCACAGTGCCTCGTCGGCATCACTGACCAGCGGGAAGCTGAATCCCTGCTTGGCGCAGAAGTTGTCGTGGGATCTGACCGAGTCGCGGGAGACGCCGAGCACGACCGCACCGGCCTTCTTGAATTCCGGCAGCAGCGCGTTGAAGTCGATGCCTTCGGTGGTGCAGCCGGGCGTGCTGTCCTTGGGGTAGAAGTACAGCACCAGCCACTGGCCGGCGTAATCGCCGAGGGTGGACTGATCGCCGCCGGACAGGGCCAGCGGCAGGGAAAGGGTGGTGCTGTCCAGGGTATCGCCGTTGTTCATGAGGTCCTTCTGTCGAGCCTGGGGTGTTTCTACGACAATTGCATGAAACGCCACGCGCCCGTGAGAGGCGCGCGAAAATCCGCACGTCCGATCAGAATTTCATCGGGTCCATTATCGCGTCCAGGTTCAGGTGGTCGCAGAACTCGAGGAAATCGTCGCGCAGTGCGGCGATGTGCATGTTGGCCGGCACGCCGATGGTGACCTGCGCGCTGAACATTTCAGCACCGGTCTGCATGGCGCGGTAACGCGTGCTCTGCAGGGTCTCGATGGTGATGCCCTGTCGGTCGAAGAAGTCGGCCAGCTGGAACAGAATGCCCGGCTTGTCGGCGGCGATTACTTCGACGATGTACGGCAGCAGGTTGGACTGCGCCTGCTTGGCCTCGGTGCGGTACCAGACCAGCTTCAGGCCTTCCTCGCGCTCGAGCCGGGTCAGCATCGCTTCCAGCTTGGCGACCGAATCCCAGGAGCCGGTGGCCAGGGCGGTGACCGAGACATCGCGGCCGACCGTGGCCAGGCGCGCGTCCACCAGATTGCAGCCGCTGTCGGCGATGCGGCGGGTGACGGACAGCAGGGGGGACTCCGGATGCGTCGTGTAGGCGTTGATCAGGAGGTGGTTTTCGCTCGGCGCGGGGCGCGGGGTGGTGTCGGTCAAGGCGATTCCGGGTAATGCAAGGCGTGAGTCTGAATGCCCGCCGGGGGCGGGAATCCACCGGTGTCCAGCATACTTGCCCGTGCTTTCGCGCCGCAAGTAACATTCAGGTGCTCCCGGCCTGTCGTGGCGGGCGTCTCCCTCCCCAGCCAAGAGCAGTACGTCCTTGTCCCTTTCCGGCCTCATCACCGCGCTGGCGACCCCGTTCCGGGCCGACGGCTCCCTCGACCCCGACGGTTGGCAGCGCCTGCTGCACCTGCAGCTGGAGGGCGGCGTCCAAGGCGTCGTCGTCGCCGGCTCGACCGGCGAAGCCGCCACCCTGTCCGATGCCGAATACGACCAGCTGCTGGCCAGTGCGGTCGAAACCATCGCCGGCCGTGTCCCGGTCCTGGCCGGCACCGGCCTGTCGGGCACCGCCAAAACCATCGAACAGACCCGCCGCGCCGCCGCCCTCGGCGCCACCCACGCCCTGGTGGTGACCCCGCCGTACGTGCGGCCCACCCAGGCCGGCCTGATCGCGCATTACCGCGCCGTGGCCGACCAGGGCGGCCTGCCGGTGGTGCTGTACAACGTGCCCGGCCGCACCGGCTGCGACATGCTGCCGGAGACCGTGGCCGAGCTCGCCAGCCACCCGAACATCGTCGCCATCAAGGAAGCGGTGGGCGACATGGGCCGCGTGCAGGCCCTGCTGGCCCTGGCCGGTCCGGAGTTCGCCTTGCTCAGTGGCGATGACGGCACCGCCGCCCGCTCGATCCAGGCCGGCATGGCCGGCCTGATCTCGGTCGGTTCCAACGCGCTGCCCGGTGCCTACCGCCGCATGTGCGCGCTGGCCGCCGCCCACGAACATGACGCTACCGAAGCCTGGGATGCGCGCCTGCAGCCATTCCATGATTTCTGCGGCGTCGAGCCGAACCCGATCCCGGTCAAGGCGCTGCTGCGCCGCATCGGCATCGGCCATGACCTGCGCCTGCCGCTGCTGCCGCTTTCGGCCGCACACCACCCCGCGGCCGACCATCTCGCCGGCGACATCGCCGCCCTTGAAGCCCTTTCCAGCCACTGACCCTTTGTCGTGGCCTGATCCAGGAGATCCACATGCGTCAATCCGTTTCCACTGTCCGCGTGCTGTCCTACGCCCTGCTTGCCGTCGCCGTCGCTGCCGGTACCACCGGCTGCTTCAAGCGCGGCGCCAAGGGTGATTATGCCCTGGCTCCCGAAATGCGTCCGCTGGAAGTGCCGCCGGATCTGAACGTCCCGGCAGGCGCCGGTGGCAACCAGGTGCCGGCGCTGAGCTCGGCCACCAAGCCGGCGGCTCCGGCGGCCGCTGCCGCCCCGGCTGCTGGCAACAGCGGTTTCACCATCCCGGGCAGCAAGGAAGAGGCCTTCGGCAAGGTTGGCGCCGCGCTGGAAGGCGTCGAGGGCGTGACCATCGCCAGCCGCGCGCAGCTGCTGGGCTCCTACGATGTGGCCTATGAAGGCAGCAACTTCCTGGTCCGCGTGGTTGCCGTCGATGCCGGTGCCTACATCTCCGCGGTCGACCCGCGCGGCATGCCGGCCACCGCCGAAGCCCCGGTGAAGCTGATCGGCGCGCTGAAGGCGAAGCTGGCGCAGTAAGCGCCGGTGAAGGTTCCGCCGGGCATGGCCCGGCGCTACCCTTTGCCTTGCCACCACCCACAGAAAAGGGCGCCGCAAGGCGCCCTTTTTCGTTGCCGCAACAGGCGCTTCTCAGCGCTCCAGCAGCGGCAGCTTGTCCGGCTTGCCGTCCCACTCGCCGGCATCGGCGGGCGGATCCTTGCGCACGGTCAGCACCGGCCACGCCTTGGCGAGCTCGGCATTGAGGCCCACGAACACTTCCTGGCCGGCCGGGACATCGTCCTCCGGGAAGATCGCGTTGACCGGGCACTCCGGCTCACAGAGGGTGCAGTCGATGCACTCGTCCGGATCGATCACCAGGAAGTTCGGGCCTTCGTGGAAGCAGTCCACGGGGCACACTTCCACGCAATCGGTGTGTTTGCACTTGATGCAGTTTTCGGTGACGACAAAGGGCATGGGCGGGGCTGGAATCGCTTACTGAACGCGCCAATTCTAGAACAGGTTGGGCCCCGATGTCGGCCCGGGGGCTGGGAGGGGCCGCCAAGGCTCGGAGGGGCGGCCCATTGGCGTGGTCGCGGGGCTGTGCGACGCTGCGCCGTCAGCCCGGCCTTGCGCGGCCGCTTTCCCATTCCAGCAGGATCTTCCATGAGCCCAGCCCAGACCGGCGTCGCCGCCCACGGTGGTGAAAACACCGCCTTCATCGTCCTGATCAGTTGCGTGGCCACCCTCGGTGGCTTCCTGTTCGGCTTCGACAGTGGCGTGATCAACGGCACGGTCGACGGCCTGCGCCAGGCGTTCAATTCCAGCGAGGCGGCCCTGGGCTTCGAGGTGGCATCGATGCTGCTGGGCTGCGCGATCGGTGCATTCGTGGCCGGGCGCCTGGGTGACCTGCTGGGCCGGCGCAGCGTGCTGGTCATCTCGGCCGTGCTGTTCCTGCTGTCGGCGCTGGGTGCCGGCGCGGCGCATGCCTCCTGGATGTTCGTGGCCGCGCGCATGGTCGGCGGCTTCGCGGTGGGGGCGGCCAGCGTGATGTCGCCGGCCTACATCGCCGAAGTGGCCTCGGCGCGCTATCGCGGCAAGCTGGCCACGGTGCAGCAGATGGCGATCATCAGCGGCCTGTTCGCGGCGTTCCTCAGCAACTTCCTGCTGGCCCGTGCCGCCGGTGCCTCCACCGAGGTGCTGTGGCTGGGGCAGGAGGCATGGCGCTGGATGTTCTGGATGCAGGCGATTCCGTCGCTGCTGTTCCTGCTGCTGCTGCTGGCGATCCCGGAAAGTCCGCGCTTCCTGGTCGCCAAGGGGCGCCAGGCGCAGGCCGAGGCGGTGCTGGTGAAGCTGTACGGCGCGGCCGAGGCCCGCACCAAGCGCAGCGAGATCGAGGGCAGCCTGGCCCAGGACCAGCACCGGCCGAGCTTTGCCGATCTGAAGGACAAGACCACGGGGCGCCTGCGCAGTATCGTCTGGGTGGGTATCGGCCTGGCGGTGCTGCAGCAACTGGTGGGCATCAACGTGGTGTTCTACTACGGAGCGGTGCTGTGGCAGGCGGTGGGCTTCTCGGAAAACGATGCGCTGCTGATCAATGTGCTGTCCGGCGCGCTGAGCATCGGCGCCTGCCTGGTGACGGTACTGCTGATCGACCGCATCGGCCGCAAGCCGCTGCTGTGGGTCGGTTCGGTGGGCATGGCCGTTGCGCTGGCGCTGATGGTGGTGGCCTTTGCCAGCGGCAGCCTGGTCGATGGCAGGCTGCAGTTGTCCGACGGCATGGGCCGCTTGGCGCTGGTGGCGGCCAACGTCTACGTGGTCTTCTTCAACATGTCGTGGGGCCCGGTGATGTGGGTGATGCTGGGCGAGATGTTCCCGAACCAGATCCGCGGCTCGGCGCTGGCGGTGGCCGGTGCGGCGCAGTGGACGTCGAACTTCGCCATCACCGTCACCTTCCCGATGCTGCTGGCCGGCATCGGCCTGGCCGGCGCGTACGGGATCTATACCGTCGCCGCCTTCCTCTCCATCTTCTTCGTGATCCGCTACGTGCGCGAAACCAAGGGCAAGGAACTGGAGCAGATGGAAGGCTGACGGCCTGCCCCCTCCTGACAGTTTCATGGTGCGTGCGGAAGCCGCGGGCTGCTTGCCGATGGCTGCGGCAGTGCGCGATCAACTGTCCGGAGACGGTGGGGTCACCCAGGCCAGGACCGCAGGCGGCATGGATGGCGCCTACGAGCCCCCATGGATGGGTCAACCGCGTGTCCCGGCCTGGGTGACCCCACCGGCTCATGCCGATAACAGGGAGGCGCCACAGCGACCAAGCACCCGCAGTAGTGAACCCCGGAAAACGGAAAAGCCCGCACGATGGCGGGCTTTTTCGGTTCCTGCTGCGGCGACTGGTGCTCCCTAGGGGACTCGAACCCCTGTTTTAGCCTTGAGAGGGCCACGTCCTAACCACTAGACGAAGGGAGCATAAAATTGTCGCTGCCGAGGCAGGAGCGCTAGTATATGCACCTCGATGCCATTGGGCAATCCCGAAACTTCAACCGGAAGCGCCAACATCAATTCCTCTGCTCCATCACCGTTCAGCCTGCGCGTCATCCCGCGCGACCAGCACACGATCTCCCGCAAGGACATCAGCCCGAACGCTCTGCGCGTGTTGTACCGCCTGCGCGATTCCGGCTTCGGCGCCTACCTTGTCGGCGGCGCCGTGCGCGATCTGCTGGTCAACGGCCGCCCCAAGGATTTCGACGTGGCCACCGACGCCACGCCCGAACAGGTCAAGCAGCTGTTCCGCAACTGCCGCCTGATCGGCCGCCGGTTCCGCCTGGCCCACGTGGTCTTCGGCCGCGAGATCATCGAAGTCGCCACCTTCCGCGCCAACAGCGATGACGGCAGCGGCGACCGCGAAATGGAAAACGGCATGCTCGTGCGCGACAACGTGTACGGCACCATCGAAGACGACGCCGTCCGCCGCGACTTCACCTGCAACGCCCTGTACTACGCCATCGAGGATTTCTCGGTGCGCGATTACACCGGCGGCTTCGAGGACGTGCAGGCGCGCCTGATGAAGCTCATCGGCGATCCGGTGCAGCGCTACCAGGAAGACCCGGTGCGCATGCTGCGTGCGGTGCGCCTGGCCGCCAAGCTCGGCTTCCAGATCGAAGAAGGCACCGCCGCACCGATCCCGCACCTGGCCAACCTGCTCAACGAGGCCGCCCCGGCGCGCCTGTTCGAGGAAGTGCTGAAGCTGTTCCTGTCCGGGCACGGCGTCGCCAGCTTCGAAGGCCTGGAACGTTACGGCCTGTTCGACGTGCTGTTCCCCGAAAGCGCCAAGGCCCTCAAGTCCAACCGCACCGGTGCGCTGCGCCGCATGCTGGTGGAAGGCCTGGCCAATACCGATGTACGCGTGGCCAACGACGAGCCGGTCTCGCCGGCATTCCTGTTTGCGCTGCTGCTGTGGCCGGCGTACTGCCGCGCCCAGGCCAGCCTGCTCAAGCAGGGCGTGGCGCCGGAGGAGGCGCAGCGTCGCGCCGCCGACCGGGTCACCGTGCAGCAGCTGAGCACCATCGCCCTGCCGCGCCGCTTCTCGCTGCCGATGCAGGAAATCTGGCTGCTGCAGTCGCGCTTCAGCTCGCGCCAGCGCAAGCGCGTGTTCCGCACGCTCACCCATCCACGCTTCCGTGCTGCGTTCGACTTCCTGGCCCTGCGCCAGGTCGCCTCGGCCGAGCACGAAGCCGACGTGGCGTTCTGGCGCGAAGCGCAGGCGCAGTCCGGGCATGAGCTGGAATCCTCGCTGGATGCCATGCACACCGACGGTGGCGACGAAGAGGGTGGGGCACCGCGCAAGCGTCGCCGCCGTCGTCGTCGCACCGGTGCTGCCGCCGGCGGCGGCGCCGAGTAAGCCATGACCCTTGCCTGGATCGGCCTGGGGGCCAACCTGGGTGACGCGGTCACTACCGTCCGCGCGGCCATCGCCGCGCTGGATGGCCTGCCCGGCACGCAGCTGCGGCAGGCCTCGCGCCTGTACGCCACGCCGGCCTGGGGCAATGAAGACCAGCCGCCGTTCGTCAACGCGGTCGCGGGGGTCGAGACCACCCTGGCCGCTGGCGATCTGCTGCATGCGATGCTCGCGCTGGAACAGCAGTTCGGCCGCGTGCGCGACCCCGCCGTGCACTGGGGCCCGCGCGCGCTCGACCTGGACCTGCTGCTGTACGGCGAGCAGGTGCTGGATGAGCCCGGCCTGCAGGTACCGCATCCCTACCTGCACGAACGCGCCTTCGTGCTGGTGCCGTTGGCCGAGATCGCAGCAGATCTGGCCATTCCCGGGCATGGACGCGTGCAGGATGCAGTGGTGCGGGTCGATGCCTGCGGGATCGCGCCGATAGAGTGATAATGACCGGGTTATCTCCCCCGGTTATCCGCACATGAGCACCCACGCAGACAGCAAGCCCTGGACCGTTCCCGCACTGGCCGAAGCCAAGCGCAATGGCCAGAAGCTGGTCATGTTGACCGCTTACGACGCCAGCTTTGCCCGTACGTTCGACGCCAACGGCGTGGACCTGATCCTGATCGGCGATTCGCTGGGCATGGTCGTGCAGGGCCATGATTCGACCCTGCCGGTGACCGTCGCCGACATGGTCTATCACACCCGTGCGGTGTCCCGCGTGCTTCAGCGTGCGCTGCTGGTGGCCGACCTGCCGTTCGGCGCCGATGCCACCCCCGAGCGCGCGCTGGAAGCTTCGCTGCAGCTGCTGCAGGCGGGTGCCGAGATGGTCAAGATCGAAGGTGCCGGCTTCAAGGTCGATATCGTGCGCTACCTGGTCGAGCGCGAGATTCCGGTCTGTTCACACCTGGGCCTGACCCCGCAGTCGGTGCTGCGCCTGGGCGGCTTCAAGATCCAGGGCCGTGGCGATGCCGCGCGCCAGCTGGTGGAAGATGCCAAGGCCGTGGCCGCCGCCGGTGCCGCGCTGATCGTGCTCGAATGCATGCCGACCCCGGTGGCCGCCGAAGTGACCGCCGCCGTTGGCGTACCGACCATCGGCATCGGTGCCGGCCCGCAGTGCGATGGCCAGGTGCTGGTGATGCACGATTTCATCGGCCTGGACAGCGGCCACCGCCGTCCGAAGTTCGTCAAGGACTTCCTGGCCGAAGGCGGTTCGGTGGCCGGTGCCACCCGCGCCTATGCAGACGCCGTGCGCGACGGCAGCTTCCCCGACGAACAGCACGCCTACGCCCAATGATCCAGACCTTCAACGACCTCGGCGCGCTGCGCGGGCAGATCGCACAGTGGAAGCAGCAGGGCCTGCGCGTGGCGCTGGTGCCGACCATGGGCAACCTGCACGGTGGCCACCATTCGCTGGTGACGCTGGCGCGGCAGTACGCCGACAAGGTCGTGGCCAGCATCTTCGTCAACCCGACCCAGTTCGGGCCGAATGAAGACTTCAGCCGCTACCCGCGCACGCCCGAGGCCGACGTGGACGGGCTGGAGCAGGTCGGCTGCGATGCGGTGTGGCTGCCCAGCGTCGAGGCGATGTACCCGCTGGGCGTGGACAAGACCACGCAGATGCACGCTCCGGGCGTGAGCGAAGTGCTGGAGGGCGCCAGCCGCCCCGGCCACTTCGATGGCGTCTGCACGGTGGTCGCGCGCCTGTTCCTGCAGGTGCAGCCGGACGTGGCCGTGTTCGGCCGCAAGGACTACCAGCAGCTGGCCGTGATCAAGCAGATGGTGGCCGAGCTGTCGTTCCCGGTCCAGATCGTCGGTGCCGAAATCGTGCGTGACGACGATGGCCTGGCCAAGAGCTCGCGCAACCAGTACCTGGACGCCAGTCAGCGCCCGCTGGCCACCACCATCCACCGCACCCTGCTGGGCATGCGCGAGGGCTATGTCGCCGGGCAGACGCGTGTGCAGATCGAGGCCGATGCCACGGCGGCGCTGCAGGCCGCCGGCTTCCAGGTGGACTATGCGGTGCTGCGCACCCCCGAGCTTGCCGAGCCGACCTTCGACGGCGGCGGCCGGGTGGCGCTGATCGCTGCCCGTCTGGGCAGCACCCGCTTGATCGACAACCTGGAATTCTGAGTTCCGCACATTGGGTAGCGCCGGACCATGCCCGGCGGACCGCGGCCGCTGCGCTCGCCGGGCACGGCCCGGCGCTACCTGAACGGGTTGCCGGTCGTGATGCCCCGCGCTGCGCGGGTGCTAGAATCCACGCTTTCCTTTGCGTTGTGCCGTGCCATGCATCTGTCCCTGCTGAAGACCAAGATCCACCGCGCCACTGTTACCCATTCCGAGCTGAACTACGAAGGCTCGATCGCCATCGACGACAACCTGCTGGCTGCCACGGGCATCCGCGAGTTCGAGCAGGTGCACATCTGGGACGTGACCAACGGTGCGCGCTTCTCGACCTACGCCATCCGTGCCGAAGCCGGCAGCGGCGTGGTGTCGCTCAACGGTGGCGCTGCACGCCACGTGCAGGTCGGTGACATCATCATCATCGCTGCGTTTGCCAGCATGACCGAGCAGGAAGCCGACAGCTTCAAGCCGAAGCTGGTGTACGTGGACGGCAACAACCAGATCACCCACACCAACGACACGATCCCGACCCAGGCCGCATGACAACGAACAACGGATTCGACTCGCTGCATTCCCACGCCCAGCGCCTGAAGGGCGCAAGCATCCCCAGCCTCCTCGCCGCCGAACCCGGCCGCGTGCAGGACCTGGCGCTGCGGGTCGGTCCGTTGTACGTCAACTTCGCCCGGCAGAAATACGATGCCGCGGCGCTGCAGGCGTTGCTGGCACTCGCCGCTGATCGTGATGTCGGCGGTGCCATCACCCGTCTGTTCCGCGGCGAGCAGGTCAACCTGACCGAAGGCCGCGCCGCGCTGCATACCGCGCTGCGTGGCGATGGGGTTGATGCGCCGGTGGCGGCCGAGGCCTATGCCACCGCGCGCGACATCCGCCAGCGCATGGGCGTGCTGGTACGCGCTCTGGAGGACAGCGGCGTGACCGATGTGGTCAGCGTGGGCATCGGCGGTTCCGACCTGGGCCCGCGCCTGGTCGCCGATGCGCTGCGCCCGGTCACCGGTGCGCGCCTGCGTGTGCATTTCGTGTCGAACGTGGACGGCGCCGCCATGCAGCGGACGCTGGCCACGCTGGATCCGGCCAAGACCGCCGGCATCCTCATTTCCAAGACCTTCGGGACCCAGGAAACCCTGCTCAACGGGCAGATCCTGCACGACTGGCTGGGTGGCAGCGAGCGCCTGTACGCGGTCAGCGCCAACCCCGAGCGTGCGGCCAAGGCCTTCGCCATCGCCGCCGATCGCGTGCTGCCGATGTGGGATTGGGTAGGTGGCCGTTACTCGCTGTGGTCGGCGGTCGGTTTCCCGATCGCGCTGGCCATCGGTTTCGAGCGTTTCGAACAGCTGCTGGACGGTGCCGCGCAGATGGATGCGCATGCGCTGGACGCGCCGCTGGAGCGCAACCTGCCGGTGCTGCACGGCCTCACCGACATCTGGAACCGCAACGTGCTGGGCCACGCCACGCACGCGGTGATGACCTATGACCAGCGCCTGGCGCTGCTGCCGGCCTACCTGCAGCAGCTGGTGATGGAGAGCCTGGGCAAGCGCGTGCAGCGCGACGGCCAGCCGGTCACCACCGACACCGTGCCGGTGTGGTGGGGCGGGGCGGGCACCGATGTGCAGCACAGCTTCTTCCAGGCGCTGCACCAGGGCACCAGCATCATCCCGGCCGACTTCATCGGCTGCGTGCACAACGATGATCCGTACACGGTCAACCACCAGGCGCTTCTGGCCAACCTGCTGGCGCAGACCGAGGCACTGGCCAACGGCCAGGGCAGCGATGATCCGCACCGTGATTATCCGGGCGGCCGCCCGAGCACGCTGATCTTGCTTGACGCGCTGACCCCGCAGGCGCTGGGCGCGCTGATCGCCATGTACGAACACGCCGTGTACGTGCAGTCGGTCATCTGGAACATCAACGCCTTCGACCAGTTCGGTGTCGAGCTGGGCAAGCAGCTGGCCAGCGGCCTGCTGCCGGCGCTGCAGGGCGAGGACGTGGCGATTGCCGATCCGATGACCCGCGAGATCCTGGGGCAGCTGAAGCGCTGAGGTAAGGCCGCCGGGCCATGCCCGGCGGATTCGCCGCGTCAGCGGCTCGGGTCGCGTTCCGGGCTCGGCCGCTTGGCCAGCTTGCGCTGCAGCGAGCGCCGGTGCATGCCGAGCAGGCGTGCGGCGGCCGACACGTTGCCGCCGGTCTCATGCATCGCCTGCTGGATGTGTTCCCACTGCAGGCGACTGATCGGCGTCATCGCATCGGGCACTTCCATTTCGCCGTCGTCGGCCGGGCCGTCGTCTTCCTCGCCCAGCGCGCGCAGGATCATCGGCACCGTCGCCGGCTTCGGCAGGTAGTCATCCGCACCGAGCTTGATCGCTTCCACCGCGGTGGCGATGCTGGCGTAGCCGGTCACCAGCAGGATCCGCATGTCCGCGCGCAGGGCACGCAGCGGCTGGATCAGCGCCAGCCCGGAATCGCTGCCCAGCTTCAGGTCGATCAAGGCGAACGCCGGCGGATGCTGGCGGGCCAGGGCCAGCGCGCTGGCGGCATCCTGTGCGGTCTGCGTCTCCAGCCCCTTGCGGGCCAGGCTGCGCTGCAGCGTGCGCAGGTACAGTTCGTCGTCGTCGACCAGCAGGCCGAGGGTTGAGGCACTCATGGGATTTCCTCGTGGGGAGCCAGGGGCAGGCGGAAGCCGACGCGGCTGCCGGCGCCTTGCGCCGGGCGCATCCACATCTCGCCCTGCAGGCGTTCGATGGTGGCGTGGGACAGGGCCAGGCCCACGCCCATGCCTTCACTCTTGCTGCTGCCGAACAGCTTGCCCGGCAGCACCGCGGCGCGCGCGTTGAAGCCATGGCCGTAGTCGCGCACTTCGCCGATCAGATCCTCGCCGTCGATGCGCAGCTCCAGGTCCACGCGCGGTCGCCCGGCCTGTTCGCCGGCATCGGCGGCGTTGTTCAGCAGCACCATCAGCAGGTGCCCAACGCCGGGGTCCAGCGGCAGGCGCAGCGGTGCATCGTCATTGCGGTGCAGATCGATGGTCGGGCGCACCAGGCGCCACTGTTCCAGCACCTGCTGGGCGCTGGAATGGCTGCGGCCGGGGCCATCGGTGGCGGCCGGTGCGGCCAGCGCCAGCACCCGCTCGCGGCATTGCACCAGCAGCTCGCGCAGGGTTTCCATGTCCTCGCGCACTTCCGGTTCCTCGCTGCGCTCGGCCACATCGTCGGCGAGCAGGGTCATGGTTGCCAGCGGGGTGTTCAGCTCGTGTGCCACCGAGGCCGCATGGGTGGCCAGGGCGACGATACCTTCGTTGCGGGCGAAGCGCTCGCGCAGCGCCGACAGTTCCAGTTCGCGCATGCGCAGGGCCATCGCCAGACGGGTCGAAAAGGTCAGCACCACCGCGGCCGACAGCAGGAAGTTGGCCACCACGCCCCAGCGGTTGAGGTCGAGTGCGCGGAAGTAGCCGCTCGGCAGCGGTTGCCCGAACAGGCCGCTCGCGGCGTAGCCGAGCAGGCAGGCGGTGGCCACGGCCAGGGCCCAGCGCAGGGGCAGGGCGAAGGCGGCCAGCGCGATCAGGATCAGGAACAGCGAGCCGAAGGGGTTGGCGATGCCGCCGCTCCAGCCGACCATCCAGGTCAGGATGATCACATCGACCAGGATGTGACCGAACGCGGTCAGCGGCGCGGTGTCGTCCGGCTCCGGGCGCAGCTGCGTATACAGGTTGAACACGGCCAGCACGGCCACGCCCGCCCACAGCGGCAGCTGCGGCAGCGGCAGGCCGAGGACCCAGGTGGCGACCAGGATCGTCGCGGCCTGGCCGGCCACGGCCAGCCAGCGCAGGCTGCACAGGGTACGTAGGAAGGGGGCGTCGGGACCGGTCATGCCCGACCATCGTATGCCTTCACCGGGCAACCTGCCTGCGACAATCGGCCGCAGACGTGCCGACGGCTGAATGGGAATCGCCCGGAATGCAGGGCCGGGCGGTAGAATGCGCCCATGCACGACGCCGTCACCCGCCCGACCCAACCTTCCGATGCCACCGCCTGGTCCCGTCGCCAGACCCATGCCGTCCAGATCGGCGGGGTCACCGTAGGTGGCGGCAAGCCCGTGGTGGTGCAGTCGATGACCAACACCGACACCTCCGACGTGGCCTCCAGCGTGAAGCAGGTGGCCGAGCTGTGGCGGGCCGGTTCGGAAATGGTGCGATTGACCGTCAATACCGCGGAAGCAGCCGCGGCCATCCCGCGCATCGTCGACAAGCTGGCGATGATGGGCATCGACGTGCCGCTGATCGGTGACTTCCACTACAACGGCCACCAGCTGCTGACGGCCGAGCCGGCCTGCGCCGAAGCGCTGGCCAAGTACCGCATCAACCCGGGCAACGTCGGCTTCGGCAAGAAGAAGGACCTGCAGTTCGCCCAGCTGATCGAGTTCGCCATCCGCTACAACAAGCCGGTGCGCATCGGCGCCAACTGGGGTTCGCTGGACCAGGCCCTGGCGGCGAAGCTGATGGACGAGAACAACCATCGGGAACAGCCCTGGGACGCCGGCCGCGTGCTGCGCGAGGCGCTGATCCGTTCGGCGCTGGATTCGGCCGAACAGGCGGTGGAGATCGGCCTGCCGCGCGATCGCATCATTCTTTCGGCCAAGGTCAGCGGCGTGCAGGAACTGATCGCGGTGTACCGCGACCTGGCCCAGCGTTCGGATTTCGCCCTGCACCTGGGCCTGACCGAAGCCGGCATCGGCAGCAAGGGCATCGTCGCTTCGGCGGCGGCGCTGAGCGTGCTGCTGCAGGAAGGCATCGGTGACACCATCCGCATTTCGCTGACGCCCGAGCCGGGCCAGTCGCGTACCCAGGAAGTGATCGTCGCCCAGGAACTGCTGCAGACCACCGGCCAGCGCGCCTTCACCCCGCTGGTCACCGCCTGCCCGGGCTGCGGCCGCACCACCTCCGAGTTCTTCCAGGAACTGGCCAAGGTCGTGCAGAACCACGTGCGCGAGAAGATGCCGGTCTGGAAAGTGCAGCACCCCGGTGCGGAGAACATGACCCTGGCGGTGATGGGCTGCATCGTCAATGGACCGGGTGAGTCGCGCCACGCCAACATCGGCATTTCCCTGCCGGGTACCGGCGAAACGCCGGCCGCACCGGTGTTCGTCGACGGCGAGAAGAAGGTGACCCTGCGTGGCGACAACATCGCCCAGGAATTCGTTGCCCTGATCGACGACTACGTCGAACAGAAGTATGTCCGGATCGCCGGGTAAGCCGGCTATCCTGGCCGCGCCGGAACCGGCGTCCGGCTTCCGACACTGGATGGGGCGCAATACGTGGCGCCTGGTGCTGCTGTTTGCCGGCGTGCTGCTGCCGCTGGCCGGCTTCGTCGCCCTGGCCGATGAAGTGCACGAGTTCGAGTCGTTCCATTTCGACGCCCCGCTGCTGTGGCAGATGCACGGGTTGCATTCGCCGTGGCTGGACCGCTGCTTCGTATTGCTGTCGAAACTGGGCTACGAGTGGTTCCTGATCCCGGCGGACGTGGTGATCGTCGGCGCGCTGCTGTGGCGGCGGCGTTGGCGCGAGGCGACCTTCGTGGCGGTGTGCTTCGTCGGCTCGGCGCTGCTGAACATGGGCAGCAAGCAGTTCTTCCAGCGCGACCGCCCCAGCCTGTGGGAATCCATTGCGCCGGAATCCACGTTCAGCTTCCCCAGCGGTCACGCGATGGGCACCATGACCCTGGCCGCGACCCTGGTGCTGCTGGCCTGGAACACCCGCTGGCGCTGGCCGGTGCTGGTGCTGGCGCCGCTGTTCAGCCTGCTGGTCAGCCTCTCGCGGGTCTACCTCGGGGTGCATTACCCCTCCGATATCCTCGCCGGATGGTGTGCGGCGCTGGTTTGGGTGGTAGGGTGCTATCTGGTCATGTTCAGTCGCCGGCAACCCTGGCGACACCGCGGTTCGCCGCCAGCAGGGGCCAGCGAAGCGATCGCAACAGGGGAGTGACGTGGATGGCCCTTCGGGGACGTCCATGCAGCAGCAGGTTGTTTCGTTGTAACGGGTTCTGCGGGACAGGGGGCAACATCGATGTGCGAAGAATGTGATGCGCAAGGCAGAACGCCGTTTTTGCGCAGTCGTCGTGCTTGCGGTGCCCGGATGCCCTGCCTAGCGTGGCCCGCAATGGCCGCATTCGAAGAGGTACGTGAATGACGATTCGAGTCTACCTGGTGGACGACCACGCGCTGGTCCGCACCGGTATGAAGATGATTTTGTCGAGTGAAACCGACATCGAGGTGGTGGGCGAAGCCGAGACCGGCGAAGACGGCCTGCGCGAGATCCGCCAGCTGCTGCCGGACGTGGTGCTGTGCGACCTGCACCTGCCGGGCGTCAGCGGCATGGAGGTGACCGAGCGCATCGTCCGTGGCCACCGCGCCACGCGGGTGGTGATCGTGTCCGTGCTGGAAGACGGCCCGCTGCCGAAGCGACTGCTGGAAGCGGGCGCCGCCGGCTACATCGGCAAGGGCTGCGATGCGCAGGAACTGCTGCGTGCGGTGCGTGACGTGGCGGCCGGGCGCCGTTACCTGGGCACCAGCATCGCGCAGAACCTGGCGCTGTCCACGGTGGAAGGCAACGCCTCGCCGTTCGATACGCTGTCGCCGCGCGAGCTGGAAGTTGCCCTGCTGTTGACCCAGGGCCTGCGCCAGGAAGACATCGCGCGGCGCCTGAGCCTGAGTGCGAAGACTGTGAACACGCACAAGGCGCGGCTGTTCGAGAAGATGGGGATCAGCGACAACATTGCGTTGGCGCGCATGGCCAGCCAGTACGGCCTGGTGGATCCGGCACGGCCGCTGTAACGGGGTTCGGCCAACGGCGAAGCCCCTCGCGGTGGTGGTGCGGTCGGATTTCTGTGGTTGGCCGGGCGGAATGAAGAAGGAAGAGTAGAGCCGAGCCCATGCTCGGCCGCTTTCCGGTCCGCTGGCGCGGAGCCGAGCGTGGGCTCGGCTCTACACCTGGGTGGGACTCAGTGGCCGCGGACGCGCTTGATGATCTTCGCGGCGTCGGCGGCGCTGGCGCGCACCTTGTCCCACTCGCCGTCGGCGATCCAGTTGCCCGGCACCATCCACGAGCCACCGATGCAGACCACGTTCTTCTGCTCCAGGTACTCGGCGGCGGTGTTTTCGGTGATGCCACCGGTCGGGCACAGCTTCAGGTCGGCGACCGGGCCGGCCAGGCCCTTGATCATTGCCAGGCCACCCACGGCCGTGGCCGGGAACAGCTTGCACACGCGGAAACCGCGCGCGTAGAGCGACAGCAGCTCGGTCGGCGTGGCCGCACCCGGCACCACCGGCAGCGGTGCCGCCGCCAGCGCATCGGCCAGCACCGGCGGCGTACCTGGCGTCACCAGGAAATCCGCGCCCGCATCGATCGACTGCTGCATCTGCTCCACGGTCAGCACCGTGCCCGCACCCACCACCACATCGGGCAGCTCGCGCTTGAGCATCGCCAGCGCTTCCATCGCCACCGGCGTACGCAGCGTCAGCTCGATGGCCGGCAGTCCGCCCTCCAGCAGCGCCGCACTCACCGCACGCGCCTGGTCCAGCGTATGAATCGTCACCACCGGCAGGATGCCCGCCGCACGCAGCAGTTCCGCCGCCTTCACCTGATGTTGTTCGATACCCATAGCTCTGCTTCTGCCTTTGCTTTCGAATTTGATTTCAATGATCACTTCGCGGCATTGACGCGCCGGAGAGTGTCAGGAGGGCGCGGTCAGCCCCAGCCGGGACCGTGAGCGGCATGGATGCCGCGACCGAGCCCCCATGGATGGGTTTACGGCGTGTCCCGGCCAGGGCGCTCTACTGCCCAAGCCGGGAAGCCTGCCGCGGCATTTAGCTTCAGGCGTCTTTTGCCTCATGCGGCGCGGCCGCAGCCGCAGCATCGTGCCCCAGCTCGTACTCCGAATCGTAATCCCACGGCCCACCATCCGCCGCCGCCGGCCCGCACGAAATCGACATCGCACCCTGGTCCGCCGGACCCACCACGCGACGGTTGATCGCGAACAGGTTGCGGCCCAGGTCATGCGCCGCCGGTGCCGTGTTCGGCGCCAGCGAACGCGCCGCCCACTCGGCCGCATCCACCAGCACTTCCAGCGTGCCGGCTTCACCGTCCAGGCGGATGATGTCGCCCTCGCGCACCTTGGCCAGCGGGCCACCGCGCGCCGCTTCCGGCGTCACGTGGATCGCCGCCGGGATCTTGCCCGAGGCACCGGACAGGCGACCGTCGGTGACCAGTGCCACGCGCCGGCCCTGGTTCTGCAGCAGGCCCAGCAGCGGCGCCAGCGAATGCAGCTCCGGCATGCCGTTCGCACGCGGGCCCTGGTAACGCACCACCGCCACGAAATGCTCGGGCAGCAGGCCACCGGCGTGCAGCTTGTTCAGCACCTGCGGCGCGTCGACCACCACGGCCGGAGCCTCGATGGTGCGGTACTGCGGCTTCACTGCGGACAGCTTGATCAGCGACTTGCCCAGGTTGCCGCGCAACAGGCGCAGGCCACCCTGGCTTTCGAACGGGTTGTCGACGCTGCGCACCACGTCCTCATCGGCGCTGCGTTCCAGTCCCGGCAGGTACACCAGCTTGCCGTCGCGCAGCTGCGGCTCGCGGGCGTAGTCGGCCATGCCACCACGGGCCACGCTGACGATGTCGCCGTGCATCAGACCGGCCTTGATCAGCTCGCCGAACACGAACGCCGGGCCACCGGCCGCGGCGAAGCGGTTCACGTCGGC
Source organism: Stenotrophomonas sp. STEN054 (assembly GCF_056854535.1). NCBI lineage: Bacteria > Pseudomonadati > Pseudomonadota > Gammaproteobacteria > Lysobacterales > Lysobacteraceae > Stenotrophomonas > Stenotrophomonas sp. STEN054. The sequence goes on from NZ_JBXFWG010000044.1 coordinate 22,855, forward strand.
CTCGCCGTTCGGATAGACGCGGGCCAGCAGCGGCACCAGCTGCGACAGCTCGTCGAAGTCGTCCCAGGTCAGCACGATGCCGGCGGCGCGGGCCACGGCGATCCAGTGGATCGTGTGGTTGGTCGAACCGCCGGTGGCCATCAGCGCGATGACCGCGTTGAGGATCGCCCGTTCGTCGATGATGCGGCCCAGCGGACGGAAATCGTCGCCCAGCGCGGTGATGTCCAGCGCACGCTCGGTGGCTTCGCGGGTCAGCGCATCGCGCAGCGGCGTATCCGGGTTGACGAAGGAGGCGCCCGGCAGCTGCACGCCCATCGCTTCCAGCAGCACCTGGTTGGAATTGGCGGTGCCGTAGAAGGTGCAGGTGCCGACGCCGTGGTACGAGGCGGACTCGGCTTCCAGCAGTTCCTCGCGGGTGGCTTCGCCGGCGGCGTAGCGTTCGCGTACTTCAGCCTTCTGCTTGTTCGGGATGCCCGGGGTCATCGGGCCGGCCGGCACGAACACCGCCGGCAGGTGGCCGAAGGCCAAAGCGCCGATCAGCAGGCCCGGCACGATCTTGTCGCACACACCGAGGTGGATGGTGGTGTCGAACATGTCGTGGCTGAGGCCGATGGCCGTGGCCTGCGCGATGACATCGCGCGAGAACAGCGACAGTTCCATGCCGCCGCGACCCTGGGTCACGCCGTCGCACATCGCCGGCACCGCGCCGGCTACCTGTGCGGTGGCGCCGAGGTCGCGCGCGATCTCGCGGATCTGCTCCGGGTAGGTCTCGAACGGCTGGTGCGCCGACAGCATGTCGTTGTAGGCGGTGATGATGCCCAGGTTCGGGGTCACGCCGCCGCGCAGGCGGCTCTTGTCGGTCGTGCCGCAGGCGGCGAAGCCGTGGGCGAGGTTGCCGCAGCTCAGTCGGCTGCGGAACGGGCCATCGCGCAGGGCGGCGTCGATCGCGGCCAGGTAGGCGGCGCGCGAGGCGGCGCTGCGGCGGATGACGCGATCGGTGATGGCTTGCAGTTGCGGATGGAGGCTCATGGGCTACCAGCGTTCAAGGTGGCGAGAGGCAAGCGGCAGCGGACGCCGCCGCCGACGTCAATCAGCCCAGTGCACGCGCAGGCGCGCGCCGTCCAGGTTGATTGCATTGAGGATCGGGTACTGCTGCGCGTCGTTGCTGTCCAGCGCCTGGCGCAGCACCTGCAGCTTCTGCTTGCCGCGCAGCAGCAGCAGGCGCTGGCGGCACTGGCCCAGCCCGCGCGGGGTCAGGGTGATGCGCAGCGGCCACTGGTTGGCGCCGGGGCAGCCGGTGGCATCCAGCGCAGCGTAGGGCAGGGTGCTTTCCAGGGCGCGGGCCAGATCCTTCGATCCCGGAAACAGCGAGGCGGTGTGGCCATCATTGCCCATGCCCAGCGCCACGACGGTCGGCGCCTGGCTGTGCTCGGCCTGCAGGTTGGCGGTGTACACGCATTCGGGCAGCGGCTTGCCGATGCGCACCAGCGGATCGAAGTGGGCACCTTCGGCGCGCTTGAGCAGGTGCTCGCGTACCAGCCAGGCATTGCTGTCGCGATCCTGCGGCGACAACCAACGCTCATCGGCCAGGCTCACTTCCACCCTGTCCCAGAGCACGTCCAGTTCGGCCAGCGCCTGGTACACCGGCGCTGGGGTAGTGCCACCGGACAGCAGGATGCGGGCGCGGCCCACTTCGTTGATGTCGTGGTTGATCGCCTGGGCCATTTCGGCGGCCACGGCTTCGATCCAGCCATCGGCATCGCCATGGCTGATGAAGTCGATGCGGTCGTCGTGGAAGACAGCATTCATACGGCAACTCCTGGTGCGTCACGTTCGGCGTCGGCGGCGTAGGCGGCGGCGCCCAGCAGCCCGGGGCAGGGGTGCATGATCGCCAGCGACGGCACCCGCGCCATGATCGAAGAGAACCGGCCCTTGTGTTCGAAGCGCTGGCGGAAACCGGAATGCTGCAGCGAATCAAGCATCTTCGGCACCAGGCCACCGGTCAGGAACACGCCGTCCCAGGCACCCTGCACCAGCACCAGGTCACCGGCGATGGCCCCGAACACGGCGCAGAACACGTCCACCGTGCGCATCGCCTGCGGGTCGCCCAGCGCAGCACGCGCGGTGACATCGGCCGGCTGCAGCTGGCCCGGATCGAACCCTGCCATCTCGCAGACCGCCCGATGGATGTTGACCAGGCCAGGCCCGCAGATCAGGCGCTCGTTGGAGACGCGGCCAAACTGCTCGGAGAGGATCTCCAGGATGCGGATCTCCTCCGGCGTGCCCGGCGGAAAGCTGACGTGGCCACCTTCGGTTTCCAGTGCGTAGCCACGGTGGTGGCGCACGATGAGCCCACCGACCCCAAGCCCGGTACCCGGTCCGATCACGCCGTAGTTGCGCGGCTCGCCCGGTGCTGCCGGGGCCCAGTGCGCGCCGCCGATCTGGACCACGTCATGCGGCTGCAGCAGGGCCACGGCCATCGCCTGGGCAGCGAAGTCATTGATCAGGTGCAGTTCGTCGAAGCCGAGCATGGCCGCGGTACGGCTGCGCGAGATCACCCACGGGTGATTGGTGATGCGTGCTTCGTCGCCGTCCACGCGGCCGGCCACCGCGAACACGCCGCGGCGGGCTGTGGCACCCACCTGTTCCAGGTAGTGGCGGGCGGCATCACCCAGCGAGGGGAACTCGGCCACCGCGTATTCGCGGATGCTGTCCTTCTGCAGGGGCGCGTCCAGCGAGGTGTCGGCGAGGGCGAAGCGGGCGTTGGTGCCGCCGATGTCGGCGACCAGCACGGGCTGGCTGCCGGCACTCATGCCGATGCTCCGCTGTCCGGGGCGTCAACACCCTGCGGCAGGAAGTCGCTGGCGTTGTCCGGGCCCCACTGGCCGGCCGGGTAGGGTTCCAGCGGCAGGTTGGCGGCCTTCCAGGCATCGGCCACGCTGTCGATCCAGGCCCACGCCGCGCGCACTTCGTCGTCGCGCACGAACAGGGTGTGGTTGCCGTTGAAGGCATCGAGGAACAGGCGTTCGTAGGCGATGCGGCGGTGCAGGCCGGTCGGCACGGACAGTTCCAGTTCCAGCGGGTGCAGTTCCAGCGCGCCCCATTCCGGGCCGGCCAGGCTGCTCATCAGGCCCAGTTCGATGTTTTCCTGCGGCTGCAGCTGGAACACCAGGCGGTTCGGCGCGGCCTGCGCACGCTGCGGGCGCTCGAACAACCAGTGGGTGACCGGCTTCAGCGTGACCACCACGCGGGTGGTGCGCTCGGGCAGGCGCTTGCCGGTGACCAGGTGGAACGGCACGCCGCTCCAGCGCCAGTTGTCGATGTGCGCGGTGACGCCTGCGAAGGTTTCCACGTCGCTGCCTTCCGGCGGCTGGTAGGCCTGGGCCGGCTGGCCGTTGATGCTGCCGGCGGTGTAGCGGCCGCGGATGCTGTCACGGGCGGCATGCTTGGCGTCCAGCGGGCGCAGGGCGCGCAGCACCTTGACCTTCTCGTCGCGGATGCGGTCGGCTTCCAGCGAGGCCGGCGGCTCCATCGCGACCATGCACAGCAGCTGCAGGATGTGGCTCTGCACCATGTCGCGCAGCGCGCCGGAGCGGGCGTAGTACGCATCGCGGCCGTCCACGCCTTCGCTCTCGGCCACCAGGATGTGCACCGATTCGATGTAGTTGCGGTTCCAGACTGCTTCCAGCAGCGTGTTGCCGAAGCGCAGGGCGATCAGGTTCTGCACCGCCGCCTTGCCTAGATAGTGGTCCAGGCGGAACACGCGGTCTTCGTCGATCCACTGGCCGATGGTGGAGATGATCTCCTCGGCGCTCTCGCTGTCGCTGCCGATCGGCTTTTCCAGCATCAGGCGCGACGGCGCTGCCAGGGCGCCGCCCTTGGCCAGGCCTTCGCAGGTGGAGATGTACAGGCCCGGCGGGATGGCCAGGTAGCTGACGCAGCGGCGGTCGACCAGGTCGGAGACGGCGGCGGCGACCGAGTCGACGTCACGCAGGTCCACCGAACGGTAGTCGATGCGGCGCAGCAGGGAGGCGATGTCCTCCTGGCTGGCCATCGGCATGGCCTGCTGCAGTCGCGGCCGCAGGATATCGTGGAAGGCTTCGGTGTCATGGCCGGACAGGGCCAGCGCACGGATGCGGAAGTCCTCCGGCAGCAGCCCGTCGCCAAGCAGGCGCAGCAGCGAAGGGAACAGGTAGCGCTGGGCCAGGTCGCCTGTGGCACCAAACAGGAAGAGGGTGTCGTGCATCGCTCGAGTTTCAGATCCGGGTGACATCGTTGTCAATCGCTTCATGGCTGGGTTCAGGGGACATCCGCGCTACTGTCTGTCCGAGGCTCGATGGGGGCGGATTTCCGGCGGGCCGGAAGACCGTTCCATTCGTAACCACTACGACGATGACCTTTCGTCTGGTCGTCGAAGCAGATCGGCGCGCACCGACGTTCGGATAGTGCCACGTGAAAACGTTTACATGGCAGAATGGGCAACTGTATTCGATTGCAGTGGTCGCCGTCATGCGGCAGCTGCGCAATCATCACTGCCATCGGGAGGGCCGAGGCAGTCCCCAATGACAGCCCGGCGTCGGGCGGACTGGATAGATTGAAATGGCAAAAGTGCAGTTGCAGGGTGTGCGCAAGGTCTACGACAACGGCCAGGTCGCGGTGAAGGACGCCACCTTCGAGGTCGCCGATGGCGAGCTCATGGTGCTGGTCGGACCGTCCGGCTGTGGCAAGTCGACCCTGCTGCGGATGGTGGCGGGTCTGGAGGAGATCAGCGGTGGCACGCTGACCATCGGCGACCGGGTGGTCAACGATGTGGCGCCGAAGGATCGCGACATCGCGATGGTGTTCCAGAGTTATGCGCTGTACCCGCACATGACCGTGGCCGAGAACCTGGCCTTCGGCCTGAAGCTGCGCGGCCACGACAAGGCGACCATCGACAAGCGCATCGCCGAGGCGGCGCAGACGCTGGGCCTGACCGAAATGATGGACAAGCTGCCCAAGGCGATGTCCGGCGGCCAGCGCCAGCGCGTGGCGCTGGGGCGTGCACTGGTGCGCGAGCCGGCGGTGTTCCTGCTGGACGAACCGCTGTCCAACCTGGATGCCAAGCTGCGCCACAGCGTGCGTACCGAGATCGCGCAGCTGCACCGCAAGCTGGGCACAACCATGATCTACGTGACGCATGACCAGGTCGAAGCGATGACCCTGGGCCAGCGCATCGTGGTGCTGAAGGACGGCATCATCCAGCAGATCGACACGCCGATGGCGCTGTACGACCGTCCGGCCAACCTGTTCGTGGCCGGCTTCCTCGGTAGCCCGGCGATGAACGTGCTGCGCGGCACGCTGCAGGGCGATGCCAGCGGCGTGACCGTGGTCGATGGCGAATGGCGCGCGCCGCTTGGCCAGGCCACCATCGACCCGGCATGGCTGCAGAAGTCGATTGCCGTGGGCGTGCGCCCGGAGCACCTGCAGCCGGCGACCGCCGACGATACCCATGCGTTCACCGCGCGCATCGAGGGCATCGAGCCGGTCGGCAACGAGATCTTCGTCAACCTCAGCAGTGGCAAGCATGCGCTGACCATGCGCGTGGCGCCGCAGTCGCTGCCGGGCGTGGGCGAGGACATCCGCGTGGCGATCCAGCCGCAGGGCCTGCATTTCTTCGATGCGGAAAGCGGCGAACGCCTGTAAGGGGCGGTAGCGCCGGGCCATGCCCGGCGTCATGAACGGCGTGCGGACCAACGGTCCGCACCCACCCGATTTTGTAGAGCCGAGCCCACGCTCGGCTGCTTCACCCGGGGTGAAACCTCAGCGCCCCAGGCCATCCAGCAGCGGCACCCGCTGCGCGGTCACACCGCCCACCTCCAATTCGGCATCACTGGTTTCCAGCGGCAGCACCGCGAGGGCCAGATCGCCGGCCACGCTGGCAATGCTGCCCAGCGCTGCGCCGTCCTGCTGCACGGCATCGCCGGCCTGCGCCGGGGCGGCGGTGTGCAGCAGCTGCACCGCGCGCTTGGCCTTGCCGAGGAAGTGGGTGCGGGCCACGATTTCCTGGCCTGGGTAGCAGCCCTTCTTCACGCTGTAGCCGTTCAGCCGGTCCAGGCCCAGCTGCTGCGGCGTCCACACTTCGCGCTGGCTTTCTTCCAGGCGCGGCAGGCCGAAGCGCAGGTCGGCCTTGCGCCAGGCCAAGGCGAACGCGGCTTCGTCGGCCTCGCTGCCGGCCGCAAACCCTTCAGCCGGACCGATGCGCAGGGTCCGCGGCAGGGCATCGCTGCCCAGATCCAGTTCCCAGCCTGCATCGCCACCACCGGCAATCGCCGCGCCACTGGCCGCTTCCGGCGCAGTGAATGCGCCAGCGACGGCAAGATCCGCACGCACCTGCAGCTTCACCTTGCGGCGGAATACAAAGCGCTGCAGTTGCGACGCAATCGCATCTGCATCGCCATCGGCCAGCACCAGCATCAGGTGATCCTCGGCCAGCCGCAGCAGTTGAAACACTGCAAGGGTGCGGCCCTTGGCGCTCAGCCAGGCGCTCCACTGCCAGTGCTGCAGGGGCAGGGCGGTCACGTCGCTGCTGAACTGGGCGTGGGCGAAAACGGCCGCATCGACGCCTTGCAGGCTCAGCAGCTGGTGGCCGGGCAGGCGCGGGTATGCGACGAAAGCAGGGGGAAGGTTGTCAGGCACGTGAACGAGGTCTAAAATTTGTGCGTTGCGAGACCGAACATGATAGGCCAAACAACCCCCACTCCCGACGACGAAACTGAAGCCCCGCTGGTCCCCGCGGCACCTGTGCCCGTGGAAAAACCAGAGGTGGAAGAGGAATTCGGCGGCCGCGGCGGACTTGATCCGGTGCGGTATGGCGATTGGGAGAAAAACGGACGCTGCATCGATTTCTGATCAGCATTGAGCCAACGCGGCATCGTGCCGCCCAGCCGAGACAACGAGCCCAGCGAATGGCGACCAGACAACGCCCCCTATCCCCGCACCTCCAGGTGTATCGCTGGCAGATTCAGATGGCCACCTCGATCCTGCATCGAGCCACTGGCGTCTTTCTGTCCGTGGGTGCCCTCATCATCGCTGCCGGCCTGCTGGCCCTGATGATGGGCCCCGATTCGTGGAACTGCTTCACCGGTCATGCCGGGGCCTGGTATGGCCGCGTGTTCCTGTTTGCGTGGACATGGTCGTTCGCCTACCACCTGTGCAATGGCATCCGCCACGTCGTGCAGGACTTCGCCGTTGGTTTCAGCATTCCGGCCTTCGTCCGCAGCAGCTGGATCTCGGTCTTCGGCAGCCTGGTGATCACCGCGCTGGTCTGGGCCTACGTGTTGTTCGGAGGTGCCGCATGAGCAAGTTCCGTACCCCGCTGAAGAACGTGCGCGGCCTTGGCTCGGCCAAGACCGGCACCGAGCACTTCGTGCACCAGCGCCTCACCGCCGCCGCCCTGGTGGTGCTGGGACTGTGGTTCCTGGTGTTCGTGGTGCGCATGGCCGGCGCCGACTACGCCACGGCCGTGGCCACCATCGCCAAGCCGTGGAATGCCGTGCCGCTGATCGGCCTGCTGATCACCATGTTCTGGCACGCACAGCTCGGCATGCAGGTCGTGCTGGAAGATTACATCCACGAATCGCTGCTGGCCCTGGTGCTGCAGACCGCGGTGAAGTTCGTCGCCGTGCTCGGCATGATCGTCAGTGTGTTTGCGGTGGGCCGCATCGCCCTCGGCGTTGCCTGAGCCCAGGCACCAAGACAGGAATCCAGACTAGATGTCCGCTTACAAGATCACCGAACACAAGTACGACATGGTCGTGGTGGGCGCCGGCGGCGCCGGCCTGCGCGCCACGTTCGGCCTTGCCGCCAAGGGCCTGCAGACCGTGTGCCTGACCAAGGTCTTCCCGACCCGTTCGCACACCGTCGCTGCACAGGGTGGCATTTCCGCCGCGCTCGCCAACATGGGCGAGGACGATTGGCGCTACCACTTCTACGACACCATCAAGGGCTCGGACTGGCTGGGCGACCAGGACGCCATCGAGTACATGTGCCGTGAGGCCATCCCGGCCATCATCGAGCTCGAGCACTACGGTGTGCCGTTCAGCCGCACCGCCGAAGGCAAGATCTACCAGCGCCCGTTCGGCGGCATGACCACCAAGTACGGCGAAGGCCCGGCGGCGCAGCGTACCTGCGCGGCGGCCGACCGTACCGGTCACGCCATGCTGCACACCCTGTACCAGCAGTCGCTCAAGCACGACGCACGTTTCATGATCGAGTACTTCGCACTCGACCTGGTCTTCGATGACGAAGGCGTGTGCCGTGGCGTGCTGGCCCTGGACATGGCCGACGGCACGCTGCACCTGTTCCGCGCCCAGGGCGTGGTGCTGGCCACCGGCGGCTACGGCCGCGCGTACTTCAGCGCCACCTCGGCGCATACCTGCACCGGCGACGGTGGCGGCCTGGCCATGCGTGCCGGCATCGCCATGCAGGATATGGAGTTCGTGCAGTTCCACCCGACCGGCATCTACGGCGCCGGCTGCCTGATCACCGAGGGTGTCCGCGGTGAAGGCGGCATCCTGCGCAACAGCAGCGGCGAGCGCTTCATGGAGCGCTACGCACCGCACTACAAGGATCTGGCCTCGCGTGACGTGGTGGCCCGTTCGATGACCATCGAGATCCGCGAAGGCCGCGGCGTCGGCGAGCACAAGGATCACATCCTGCTCGACCTGACCCACCTCGGCCCGGGCGTGATCGACGAGAAGCTGCCGGGCATCGCCGAGAGCGCGCGCATCTTCGCCGGCGTCGACGTGCACAAGCAGCCGATCCCGGTCATCCCGACCGTGCACTACAACATGGGCGGCATTCCGACCAACTTCCACGGCGAAGTCGTGCGCAAGGATGGCGACAACCCCGATGCCGTGGTGCCGGGCCTGTACGCCATCGGCGAAGCGGCCTGCGTGTCCGTGCACGGCGCCAACCGCCTGGGCTCGAACTCGCTGCTCGACCTGGTGGTGTTCGGTCGTGCCGTGGCCAACCGCTGCGCCGAGACCATCAAGCCGGGCGCCGCGCACAAGCCGCTGCCGGCCGATGCCTGCGACAAGGCGCTGGGCCTGCTGGACAAGCTGCGTTACGCCAATGGCGATACGCCGACCTCGGTCATCCGCGACAACATGCAGCGCACGATGCAGGCCGACGCCGCCGTCTTCCGTACCAGCCAGACGCTGAAGGAAGGCTGCGAGAAGATGGCGACCGTGTTCGATTCGTTCCAGGACGTGAAGGTCAGCGACCGTTCCCTGGTCTGGAACTCGGACCTGATCGAGACCTACGAGCTGAACAACCTGCTGCTGAACGCGGTGGCGACGATCAACTCGGCCGAACAGCGCAAGGAAAGCCGTGGTGCGCACGCGCACGAGGACTTCCCGGACCGCGACGACGTCAACTGGCACAAGCACACGCTGGTCACCGTCGACGAGAAGGGCAAGTGCAGCTTCGACTACCGTCCGGTGCATATGTACACGCTGACCGACGAGGTCGACGTGGTGCCGCCGAAGCCGCGCGTGTACTGATCGCGACCCCCGCCTACCATGCAATCCGCGCCTTGATGGCGCGGGCCGCCTGAGCCAACGAGAGCAGCCATGGCCGAGTTTTCACTCCCCAAGAATTCCAAGGTCACGAAGGGCCAGCACTTCCCCGCCAAGAGCGGCGGCAAGAACCTGCGCACCTTCAAGATCTACCGCTGGAGCCCGGACGACGACAGCAATCCGCGCACCGATACCTATGAGATCGATCTGGACGCCTGCGGCCCGATGGTCCTGGACGCGCTGATCAAGATCAAGAACGAGATCGATCCGACCCTGACCTTCCGTCGCTCCTGCCGCGAAGGTATCTGCGGTTCGTGCGCGATGAACATCGACGGCACCAACACCCTCGCCTGCACCCGCGCCATCGCGGACTGCGGCAAGAAGGAAGTGCCGATCTACCCGCTGCCGCACATGAGCGTGGTCAAGGATCTGGTTCCGGACCTGACCCACTTCTACGCGCAGTACGCCTCGATCAAGCCGTGGATCCGCACCCAGACCCCGGCGCCGCCGGACCGTGAGCGCCTGCAGTCGCCGGAAGACCGCAAGAAGCTCGACGGCCTGTACGAGTGCATCCTGTGCGCCTGCTGCTCGACCAGCTGCCCGAGTTACTGGTGGAACGGCGAGCGTTACCTGGGCCCGGCGATCCTGCTGCAGGCCTACCGCTGGATCATCGACTCGCGCGATGAGGACACCGGTGCGCGCCTGGACGATCTGGAAGATCCGTTCAAGCTGTATCGCTGCCACACCATCATGAACTGCGCCCGGACCTGCCCGAAGGGCCTGAACCCGGCGCTGGCGATTGCCGAGATCAAGAAGCTGATGATGGAACGCCGCGCCTGATACAGGCCTGGCGTTACCCGGTAGAGCCACGCCATGCGTGGATGCACCAACCAGTAGAGCCACGCCATGCGTGGCTTTGCTGTATCTGGAGAAACACGATGGACGAAGACACCCTGCTGAAGAAGCTGCGCTGGCGTTGCCGCCGCGGCATGCGTGAACTGGACCAGCTGTTCGGCCGCTATCTCGACCGCGAATGGAGCACTGCGCCGACCGAAGAGCGCGAAGTTTTCCTGTTTCTGCTCGAGTGCGAGGACGATAAATTGTGGCGCTGGTTCATGGGCTACGAGGCCTGCCCGCATGCCCACGCCGTGCCCCTCATGCAGAAGATCCTCGCCCTCAAGGCTTGAGTGGCGACCCTCGCGGCTGCAGGCCGGCGCGCAGGCGCTGGTACTGCTGGCCGCGCCCTGGCTGCTGCGCGCCTCGGCCCTGCCCGAAGACCGGTACTGGCCGGTGCTGGTGGCGGTCTGGCTGCTGGGCCTGGCCCGGCTGGGCTGGCGACTGCGCCGGCCCGCGTGCCGGCTTGATCTGACCACGCTGCCGGCGCCGCTGCAGCTGGATGGTGCCGATATCGACGCGCCGCGGCTGGTGGTGCGCGGCCCCTGGCTGCTGCTGCACTGGCGTGTCGACGGCCGGCGCGGGCGCCTGCTGTTCTGGCCGGACGTGCTCGACCACCGGCAGCGACGTGAACTGCGACTGGCCGTATCCGCACGCGGCGTTTCACGTCGACCCCGTACGATGGCACCATAGACTGAATTGACTGGCGTGCCTGCATGTTCAAACCCATCCCCGTGGCCATTGGCCTGCGCTACCTGCGCGCCAAGCGCCGCAACGGCTTCATCTCCTTCATCTCGATGGCATCGATCCTGGGCATCGCGCTCGGCGTCACGGTGCTGATCACCACCCTGGCGGTGATGAGCGGTTTCCAGAAGGAAATCCGCAGCCGCCTGCTGCAGATGACCGCCCATACCACCATCAGCCGCGACGGCGAGCCGATGCCAGACTGGATGCGCGTGGTCGACGTGGCCAACAAGGATCCCCGCGTGGCCGGTGCCGCGCCGTACATCGAGATCCAGTCGATGATCAGCGGCCCGCGCGTGCAGGGTGCGATCATCCAGGGCATCGATCCGGCGCTGGAGCCGAAGGTCTCGGTGATCGACAAGAAGATCACCAAGGGCAGCTATGACAGCCTCAAGCCGGGCAGCTTCAACCTTCTGCTGGGCAAGGAACTGGCCATCTGGCTCGGCGTGGACGTGGGCGACCAGGTGCTGGTGACGTTCGCCGAAGTGCAGGGCACCCCGGCCGGCGCGGTGCCACGGATGAAACGCTTCACCGTCAGCGGCCTGTTCGAGGCCGGCTACAACGAGGTCGACCGTGGCGTCGGCTTCGCCAACATGAAGGACCTCGAGCGCGTGCTGCGCTCCGACGGCGCCACCGGCGTGCGCCTGAAACTGCACGACATGGACCGCTCGCTGGAAGTGGGCGTGGACCTGGCGCAGAACCTGGGCGGCGCGTACCGGGTGAGTGACTGGACCCAGCAGAACGCCAACCTCTACCACTCGCTGCGCATGGAGAAGGTGGTGATGGGCATCCTGCTGTCGCTGATCATCGCGATGGGTGCCTTCAACCTCGTCTCCTCGCAGGTGATGCTGGTGACCGACAAGCAGGCCGACATCGCCATCCTTCGCACGCTGGGCCTGACCCCGGGCGGGGTGATGCAGGTGTTCATGGTGCAGGGCTCGCTGATCGGCATCTTCGGCACGCTGGCCGGCCTGATCGGCGGCATCACCCTGACGCTGAATCTCGAACGCATCCTCGGTGCCATCGAGTCGCTGTTCAACGTCAAGCTGCTGCCGGAGGATGTCTACTACATCACCGGCCTGCCGACCGACATGCAGACCGGCGATATCGTGGCGATCACGCTCATCGCGTTGCTGATGAGTTTCCTGGCCACCCTGTATCCCGCCTGGCGGGCAGCACGCACCCAGCCGGCGGAGGCCCTGCGCTATGAATAAGGTCGTCAACCGCGGCGATGAAGTGATCCGTGCCGAGGGCCTGGGCAAGACCTACGCCGAAGGCCGCATGCAGACGCCGGTGTTCGACGGGCTGGACCTGAAGGTCAATGCCGGCGAAACGGTGGCGATCATCGGTGCCTCCGGCGCCGGCAAGAGCACCCTGCTGCACCTGTTGGGCGGCCTGGATGTGCCGACGGCAGGCGAGGTGTTCGTCACCGGCCAGCGCATGTCGACCTTGTCGGACACCGCGCGTGGCCTGCTGCGCAACCAGGCGCTGGGCTTCGTCTACCAGTTCCACCACCTGCTGCCGGAATTCACCGCGCTGGAAAACGTGATGATGCCGGTGATGCTGGCCGGTACCGGCGTGCCCGAAGCCAGCCAGCGTGCGACCGCGCTGCTGGAAGCGGTGGGCCTGGGCCATCGCCTTGACCACAAGCCGGGCGAGCTGTCCGGTGGCGAGCGCCAGCGTGCCGCCGTGGCGCGTGCGCTGGTCAACCATCCGGCCTGCGTGCTCGGCGATGAGCCGACCGGCAACCTGGATGACCGCACCGCGGCCACCGTGTTCGAGCTGATGCTGGAACTCAACCGTGCCCGGCACACCAGCCTGGTGCTGGTGACCCACGACCGCAGCCTCGCGCGCCGCCTGGACCGCGTGCTGGAACTGCGCGAAGGGCGCCTGCACGCGCTGGCACACGCTGACGTCTGAGGCGCTGGCCTCGCACTGGTGGATGCCGGCCCTGGTCGGCTGCTTTTGCAGGGCGTGCGCCAACCCAGGTTGGCGACTACCGGGCCGCGCCGACCGATGGCTGAACCGGGCCGCCGGCCGTTGCGCCAGCGTTGCCCGGCCGGGCGCATGATGTGCGCAGTTCCCCGCTGGAGATCGCCATGAAGACCCCGCTGCTGATCGCCGGCCTGTGCCTGGCGCTGGCCGCTTGCGCCACCACTGGCCTGACCAGTGCCGACCGCCTGGAGCTGTACCGCGCCCACGCCGGTCCGGCGCAGAAGGACATGCAGTTCCTGGGCACGCTCAACGGCTGGACCGAGTTGGGCGACAGCGCGCTGGCGGTCTGGACCAAGCCGAGCGAAGCGTACCTGCTGGAACTGACCGGGCCGTGCCCGGATCTTTCGTATGCGCCTGCCATTGGCCTGACCAGCCACATGGGCCGGGTCAGCGCGCCGTTCGACAAGGTAATCGTACGCGACCCGACCGGCGGCCCGCGCCTGCCGTGCTTCATCAAGACGATCCGCAAGCTGGACGTCAAATCGCTGCGCGCGCAGGAAAAGGACATGCGCCAAGCGCAGGTGCAGGTGCAGGAGCGTGAAACGCCCGCAGAATAATCAGGTAGCGCCGGGGCCAACCCGCCGGGGATAATGGGAGCCCGCGGAGGCCCGGCCGAAACCGGCAAGGCGCCGGGGGGGTAGGCGGCGGGGGTTGGAGGGCGGGTAGGCAAAAGCAAAA
>NZ_JBXFWG010000045.1:0-35007 GCF_056854535.1 Stenotrophomonas sp. STEN054
GGGGGCGCTCGCCCCGGGGGGGTCGTCGGGCCTGTCGCCAACCCCCCACACCCCACCCCCCCCCCCCCCCCCCCCCCCCCCTCGAAGGGGTACAGCAACGCCGTGGCTCAGGCCACTTCGTCGTCGTCGCTGGGCGGCGGCTGGTCGCCGACGGTCCACAGGCGCTCGAGCGCGTAGAACTCACGCACGCGCGGCAGCATGACATGGACGATGATGTCGCCCAGGTCGACCAGCACCCACTCGGCTTCGCGCTCGCCTTCCACGCCCAGCGGCATCACGTCGATGTTCTTGGCGAAGCGCACGACCTCATCGGCGATCGACTTGACGTGGCGGGTCGAGGTGCCCGAAACGACGATCATGTAATCGGCAACGCTGGACCGGCCGCGCACGTCGATCTCGACCAGGTCCTTGGCCTTCAGGTCTTCGGTGGCTTGGCGGACGCTGGCCAGCAGTTGCGGCACGGAGGGCGGCGGGCTGGGCAGATCGACCTTGATGGTCTGGGGCTGGGTCTGGTTGCTCAAAGTGGATCGACTCGATAAACGTGGGGGCGATTATACGGGCATGGCGCGCTTGCGCCATTCACGCGGGTATTGAGGGTGTGCCGGGGTGGTACAGGCGCTCCCCTGCCACGTAGTCGGCCACCGCCGGCGGCAGCATCGCCCGCCAGAGCCCGGCTGCGCGGATCTGGGCGCGCACGGCACTGGCCGACTCGCCGCGCAGGGGCTGGTGCAGGCGCAGCACGCGCCCGGCCGGGCTGGCGAACAGCGACTGCTCGTTGTCGGCCCAGCGTCCTTCCAGGGCCTGGCCGAGCTCGCCAGCCACGGCATCACGCAACGGGCTGCCAGGCCGCTCGGCCACGATGAAGTGGGCCAGGCCGAACAGCGCCTGCCATTCGTGCCAGGCCGGCAGGGCCAGCAGGCTGTCGGCACCGACCAGCCAGGCCAGCGGCCGGCTCGGGCCCAGCTCGGCACGCAGCTCGCGCAGGGTGTCAACCGTGTAGGACGGCTGGCCAGGGTTGCGTGCGGCCCGGTCCAGCTCGCGGCGGTCGAGCAGCAGGCCCGGCTCGTCGCCGATGGCCAGCGACAGCATCCGGCAGCGCTGTTCAGCGGTGGCTCCCGGGGCGGCGCGATGCGGCGGGTCGGCGGCCGGCAACATGCGCACGGCCACCTGCAGTTCGTCGCGTGCGGCGCGCGCGATGGCCAGATGGCCCAGGTGCACCGGATCGAAGGTGCCCCCGTAATAGATCCGCAGGCTCATCACTCAGGCGCGCGCGAGCAGTCGCACGGCACGGGCCTCGGACACCGCCACCAGCAGGCGCTCCAGCGCCAGCCAGGCGTCACCGTCGGCGCGACCCTTGGCGATGCGGTCGACCAGGCCGGCCTCGGCCACGAATCGTTCCCAGCGCTTGCCTTCCGGATGCCGCTGCAGCGCGCGCTTGTACGGCGCCTGCCGCGATTCCCAGATGCCGCGCGATTTCATTTCAGCGGCGAGGTTGCCGCCACGGGCCTGCACCCGTGCCAGGCCGGCGCCGGCCAGCAGTTCGCGGATCACGATCGGCATCAGCGCGGCCACCGCCTCGCCTTCGCCACGCAGGCCGGCCAGCATGCGCAGCACTGCCTGCGGCTGGCCCGAGAAGGTCGCTTCGACCAGACGGAACACGTCGTAGCGGGCGGCATCGGCCACCAGCGACTCCATGCGCTCTGCGTCCAGCGGCTGGCCGTCGGCCAGCAGGGCCAGCTTGTCGATTTCCTGCGCGGCGGCCAGCAGGTTGCCTTCCACGCGCTCGGCCAGGCGCTGCACCGCGGCACCGTCGGCACGCAGGCCCTTGCTGCGCAGGCGGCGCTCGATCCAGTCCGGCAGTTCGTGCGGCTTGATCGCCCAGGCCACCGACAGCACGCCGACGCGGTTGACCGCCTCGGCCCACTTGCCCTGGTGGGCCTTGCTCCATTCGTTGGCGGTGATCAGCAGCACCACGTCCGGCGCCGGGTCGGCGCAGAACCGGCCGATGACCTCGGCACCGTCCTTGCCCGGCTTGCCGCTGGGCAGGCGCACTTCCACCAGGCGTCGCGCACTGAACAGGCTGGGCGCGTTGAAACTGGCGTCGAGCTGGTTCCAGTCGAAGTCGCGGCCGTCGGCGTCGAACACCTCACGTTCGTCGACGCCGCTGGCACGGGCGCGTGCGCGCACCGCATCGGCGGCTTCAAGCACGCGCAGCGTTTCCGGGCCGGCGATCAGGTACACCGGCGCCAGCGCGGTGTCACCGCCCTGGCCGGCCAGCTGCTCCGGTCGCAGTTCCATCGTGGGCGGCAGCTCAGGGCTTGACCGGCGCCGGCGTCGTCGCCGGTTCGCCATCGGTGGTCACGGCCGGCTTCGGCGCGGACAGGCTGCCACCGCGTTCCAGCTCGGCACGCACCACGCTGTCGATGCGGCGGATGATCGAGGCGGACATTTCCCGGCGCAGTTCGTCGGCCAGGATCTCGCGTTCGGTGGTAGTACCGGTGGCGTCGGTCGGCGGCGACACGTAGTCGCGCGACAGTTCGATCACCTGCTGCGGCACCAGCTCGCTGCCATCCTCGCGGCGGAAGATGAAGATGACCGCGTAGCGCAGGCTGTATTCCTGCGCACGGCCCTGCGCGTCGATGGCGATGGGCAGGTCGCCCCAGCGCTCGGACAGCACCTGCAGCTGTGCTGCCGGATCCTTGCTGTCCTCGTCGGCCAGCTTCGCACCGGATGCCAGCAGGCTGCGGTTCAACAGCTTGACCAGCTCGCTGTAGGGCGCGGTGGACACCACCTTCACCGGCGCGGTGTCGGTCGGCAGCATCAACTTGTTGCGCAGGTGGAAGCCACAGCCGGCAAGGCCGAGGGCAAGGACGAGGGCAAGCAGAATTCGGGTCATGGGAACAGTCTGGCGGAGCCGGGCGATCACGGCAACAGACAGCGTGCCCGAGGACGCGTGAACGCAGGGCCATCGGCCGATGGCCGTGGCGACAACGCACCGGCCGCCTGGACGGCGGCCGGTGCCGGGTACATCAGGCAGCGACGATGTTCACGATCTTGCCGGGGACGATGATGATCTTGCGCACCGTCAGGCCTTCCATGAACTTGGCGGTGTTCGGCTCGGCCAGGGCCAGTGCCTCCACCTGCTCGCGCGCGGCATCGGCCGCCACGTCGATCGTGCCGCGCAGCTTGCCGTTGACCTGCACGGCCAGGGTCAGCGCATCACGCACCAGCGCGGCACTGTCGGCCTGCGGGAACGGCTGGTCTTCCAGCAGCGTCTGGCCGTGGCCCAGCACCTGCCACAGGGTGTGGCTGGCGTGCGGGGTGATCGGGTTCAGCAGCAACACGACGGCCTGCAGCGCTTCCTGGCGCACCGCACGACCCTGCTCGCTGGCGTCCTCGAACCTGGCCAGTGCGTTCATCAGTTCCATCACTGCAGCAATGGCGGTGTTGAAGCTGTGGCGTCGGCCATAGTCGTCGCCGACCTTGCCGATGGTCTCGTGGGTCTTGCGGCGCAGTGCCTTCTGGTTGGCATCCAGTGCGGCCACGTCCAGCGCCGGGGCGGCGCCGTCGGCCGCGTGCTTGTGCACCTGGGCCCACAGGCGGCGCAGGAAGCGGGCCATGCCATCCACGCCGGCTTCGTTCCACTCCAGCGACTGTTCCGGCGGCGCGGCGAACATCGAGAACAGGCGCACGGTGTCGGCGCCGTACTTGCCGACCATCGCCTGCGGGTCCACGCCGTTGTTCTTCGACTTGGACATCTTCTCGGTGCCACCGACCACCACCGGCTGGCCGTCGGCGATCAGGGTGGCGCCGGTGATGCGGCCGCGCTCGTCACGCTGCACGTCCACGTCGGCCGGGTTGATCCAGTCCTTCGAGCCGTCCGGGTTCGGGCGGTAGTAGGTCTCGGCGATCACCATGCCCTGGCACAGCAGGTTGCGCGCCGGTTCGTTGCTGTCCACCATCCGCGCGTCACGCAGCAGCTTGTGGTAGAAGCGGAAATACATCAGGTGCAGGATCGCGTGCTCGATGCCGCCGATGTACTGGTCCACCGGCAGCCAGTAGTTGCCGCGCTTGTCGACGGCATCACGGGCACCCGGCGAGGTGTAGCGGGCGTAGTACCAGCTCGACTCCATGAAGGTGTCGAAGGTGTCGGTCTCGCGCTCGGCCGCGCCGCCGCAATCCGGGCAGGTGGTCTTGCGCCATTCCGGGTCGGTCTTGATCGGCGAACCGGTGCCCGAGAAGGCCACGTCCTCCGGCAGCACCACCGGCAGTTGTTCTTCCGGCACTGGCACCGCGCCGCACTTGGCGCAGTAGATCACCGGAATCGGGCAGCCCCAGTAACGCTGGCGGCTCACGCCCCAGTCGCGCAGGCGGTAGTTGACGCGGCGCTGGCCCTGGGCCTTGCGCTCGAATCGTTCGGCCAGTGCTTCGAAGGCGCCTTGGAAGTCCAGGCCGTCGAATTCGGCCGAGTTGACCAGTTCGGTCTGGCGGCTCTTGTCGCTGTACCAGTCCTGCCAGCGGGTGGCATCCCAGGTGCGCTCATCATCGTTGCGCGCATCCTTCAGGGCGATGACCTGCACGATCGGCAGGCCGTACTTGTTGGCCACCTCGTTGTCGCGCTGGTCGTGGCCGGGAACGGCCATCACCGCACCGGTGCCGTAGCCCATCAGCACGAAGTTGGCGACCCACACCGGCACCTGCTCGCCGGTGACCGGATGCACGGCGCGCAGGCCGGTATCCATGCCGCGCTTTTCCTGGGTTTCCAGTTCGGCTTCGGACACGCCGCCCTGCTTCAGGTCGGCCAGCATCGCGGCCAGTTCCGGGTTGTTCTTCGCGGCGTGCAGCGCCAGCGGGTGCTCGGCGGCGATCGACACGAAGGTCACGCCCATCACCGTGTCCGGGCGGGTGGTGAACACGCGCAGCGGGTCCAGCGCGCTGCCATCGACATCGCGCACGTCGAACTGGATTTCCAGGCCTTCGGAACGGCCGATCCAGTTGCGCTGCATGGTCTTGACCGATTCCGGCCAGCCATCCAGCTCATCCAGGCCGTCCAGCAGTTCCTGGGCGTAATCGGTAATGCGCAGGAACCACTGCGGGATCTCGCGCTTCTCGACCAGGGCGCCGGAGCGCCAGCCGCGGCCGTCGATGACCTGCTCGTTGGCCAGCACGGTCTGGTCGACCGGGTCCCAGTTCACCACCGCGTTGCGGCGGTAGGCCAGGCCCTTGCGCATCAGGCGGGTGAACATGCGCTGCTCATGGACGTAATAGTCCGGGCGGCAGGTGGCGAACTCGCGCGACCAGTCGATGGCATAGCCCAGCGACTGCAGCTGGCTGCGCATGTGGTCGATGTTCTTGTAGGTCCACGCCGCCGGCGCGGTCTTGTTCTTGATCGCGGCGTTTTCCGCCGGCAGGCCGAACGCGTCCCAGCCCATCGGCTGCAGGACATTGTGGCCGGTCATGCGCTTGTAGCGGCTGATCACGTCGCCGATCGTGTAGTTGCGCACATGACCCATGTGCAGCGCGCCGGACGGGTACGGAAGCATCGACAGGCAGTAGTACTTCGGCTTGTCCGAGGTCTCGTCGACCTCGAAGGCGCGGGTGGCATCCCAGAAGGCCTGGGCGGCGGATTCAACCTGCTGCGGGTCGTAAACGTTGGGTTCGGCGCTGGTCATGTAACACGCGGTTGCGGCGGCAAAGCGGTACAGCGTACCGCAGTGCGGCAAACGTCTCCAATCCCGGGCCGGAAAGCCCCGCGCGAAGGTGGCCCGGCCGCCGTCTCAGCGCGCCCGCGACAGCGGCAGGGCCAGCGCCAGCCAGGCCGCCCAGCAGGCGAAGGCCAGCCGCTGCGCCAGCGGCGCCGGCAGCACGCCCTGCAGGGCGAAGGCAGCCAGGCCCGCCAGCGCGCCGCAGGCCACGGCCAGCCCTGCCATGGCGCGCCCCTGCCCAGCGCCCAGGCGCGGGATGCCCAGCATCAGCGCGCCGACCACGAAGCCCAGCACCCAGACCATCCACGCGCTGGCGTGCAGCTGGCTGGCGCCGCCGTGCAGATCCTCCGGGTCCAGCGGCAGCAGGCCCATCGCCGCGAAGGCCAGGCCCGCCAGCAGCAGCATCTGGCTGCCCACCCGCGGTGCCCAGCCCGCCCCCACCGGCAGCTGCCGGCGCAGGCGCTCGGCCACCACCACCGCCAGCGCGCCCGGCAGCACCAGGCCCAGTACGTTGAAGGCCAGCGCGTGCGGCACGCCGTGGGCACCCAGCAGCGCCACCGGGTGCACGGCCTGGGAGTAGCCGCCCAGCGCCGCGCCGAAACCGACGACTGCCAGCACGAAGCACGCGGCGGCCAGCAGCCCCAACCAACGATCAAGCCAGAGCACGGACATCGCGCGGATCCACCTGTAATGAAAGACCGCTGCATTGTCGCGGCAGGCGCGGCAACCGCCAAGCCACGACGCCTTTGTCCGTGCCCGGTGTGAGGAAAGGGTTGAGACCTACATGGATCGACACCATAGAATCGTTCTCCAGTTGCCAGGCGATACTTCCCCCATGACCGAGACGACGACCCACGTATTCGACGCCACCACCGCGACCTTCGAGGCCGAGGTGCTGCAGAAATCCCTGCAGACGCCGGTGCTGGTGGACTTCTGGGCCACCTGGTGCGGCCCGTGCAAGACCCT
Source organism: Stenotrophomonas sp. STEN054 (assembly GCF_056854535.1). Classification (NCBI taxonomy): domain Bacteria; kingdom Pseudomonadati; phylum Pseudomonadota; class Gammaproteobacteria; order Lysobacterales; family Lysobacteraceae; genus Stenotrophomonas; species Stenotrophomonas sp. STEN054. The sequence continues at coordinate 6,672 of NZ_JBXFWG010000045.1, forward strand.
GGGCCCGATGCTGGAAAAGCTGGCGGCCGAGTACAACGGCGCGTTCGAGCTGGCCAAGGTCGATGTCGACGCCGAACAGCAGATCGCCGCCGCCTTCCAGATCCGTTCGGTGCCGACCGTGTTCCTGGTCAAGGGCGGCCAGCTGGTCGACGGTTTCCCCGGTGCCATCCCCGAAGGCCAGCTGCGTGAGTTCCTGGCCCAGCACGGCATCGTGCCGGCCGACATCGGCGACACCGTGGCCGAGGACGAAGCGCCGCTGGACCCGCAGGCGCAGGTGGACGTGCTGCGTGCGCAGATCGCCGCCGAGCCGGACAAGGACGAACTGAAGCTTGACCTCGCCCTGGCCCTGCTGCAGGTGGGCGGCGTGGACGAGGCCGGCACCCTGATCGATGCCCTGCCCGCCAACCTGGCCACCGACGACCGCGCCGTGCGCGGCCGTGCCCGTCTGGCCTTCGCTACCGCGCTGAAGGATGCGCCCTCGGCCGAGGCCCTCGACGCGCGCATCGCCGCCGATGGCAAGGACCTGCAGGCCCGCCATCTGCGTGGCGTGCAGCTGCTGCTCGGCGGCCACGACGAAGCCGCGCTGGAACAGTTCCTTGAGATGCTGCGGATCGACCGCAGCTTCGCCGACGGCCTGCCGCGCAAGGTACTGATCGATGCCTTCAACGTCATCACCGACGAGGATCTGGTTGGCCGCTACCGCCGGAAGATGGCCTCGCTGCTGTTCTGAACAGAGACGTGTCTCGTTCAGAAATCCTGCACTGACGGCGGGCAATAATGTGACCGGTAGCGTCCTTTTGGCCGCTACGATCCATTCGGGGGGATGAGGTCGGGGCCATGGGGTCTTGCAGCTGCGCCCCCGCACAGCCGGGACAGCACTCCGTGACCGTTGGCCGTTCGTCGTCTTTCCTCGCCCGCCGCTTCGCCGCACTGCTGTGCTCCCTGTTCCTGCTGCCCGGCCTCGCCGCCGCACAGGACTGGAACTACCGGGTCCGCCCCGGCGATACCCTCTGGGACCTGGGCGGCCTGTACCTGAAGGCGGACGTGCCGTGGCAGCAGCTGCAGCAGCACAACCGCATCGACAACCCCTACCGCCTGCCGCCCGGCGGGCTGCTGCGCTTCCCGGTCAGCTGGCTGCGGGTCGAACCGGCGCCGGCCCGGGTGCTGGCCGTGCGCGGCACCGTGCAACTGGTCGCCGCCAATGGCAGCGCCACGCGCGCCCTGCTGGCCGGCGAACTGCTGCATATTGGCGACACCGTGCAGACCGATGCCGATGCCAGCGTCACCCTCGAATTCGCCGATGCATCGCGCCTGCAGCTGCGCGAGCATTCGCGGTTGCGCCTGGACCAGCTGAGCCGTTACGGCCACACCGGCATGGTCGACACCCGCATGCGCCTGCAGCAGGGCCGGGCCAGCAACCGCGTCACCCCTGCCCGAGGCCCGGCGTCGCGCTACATCATCGATGCCCCTGCCGCCACCAGCAGCGTGCGCGGCACCGTGTTCCGCGTCAGTGCCGGCAACGGCACGCAGGTCGGTGCCACCGAAGTGCTGGAAGGCCGCGTGCAGGTCGGCAACCCGCATGGCCAGCGCCTGGTGCGCCCGGGCCAGGCCAGCCGCAGCGCCAGCGCCGATACCGCACCCGACGCCGTCTCCGCGCTGCTGCCCGCGCCGCGGCTGCGCAGCGATGCCACTGTGCTGGCACCACTGCCGGCACGCCTGGCCTGGGAGCCGGTGGCCGCTGCCGACCACTACCGGGTTGAAGTCGTGCTGGCCGCCACGCCGGAGATCCTGCTGTTCGCGACCACCACCCGCGACACCTCGCTGGTCATCGACGACCTTCCGCCCGTCGCCCTGCGCCTGCTGCTGCGCGCCGTCGATGCACAGGGCGTGGAGGGCCTGGATGCCAGCGCCGATTTCCTGCTCAGCGACCAGCCGCCACCGCCGCTGACCGTGTCGCCCCTGCACGGCCAGACCGCCAACAGTGACCGGCCGCGCTTCCGCTGGACCCAGGCCCCGGGCGCGAGCAGCAGCGTGCTGCAGATCGCCACCGAGCCTCGTTTCCTGCAGCCGCTGCAGCAGCAGGCCAGCAACGGCACCGACCTGCGCCTGGCCACGCCGTTGCCGCCCGGCCACTACTTCTGGCGCGTCGCCTCGCGCGATGGCCAGGGCCACCAGGGCCCGTTCGGCCAGGCCCTGCCCCTGCAGCTCACCGACGAACCGGTCGACCCGGCCCTGCAGCCGCCCGAAGCTGCGCATGGCGAACTGACCCTGCGCTGGCAGGCGGGCAGCGAAGGCCAGCGCTACCGCGTGCAGGTCGACCGCCGCGGTGACTTCAAGGCACCGCTGGTGGATGAAACGCTGGCGCAGCCGCAGGTCAGCTTCAAGCGACCGTGGCGCGGCACCCTGCACGTGCGCGTGCAGTACATCGACGACGACGGCCACGCCGGCCCGTTCTCACCGGACCAGCAGGTCACGTTGCCGTGCCGGCTGTGCTACGGCGCCGGCGGCGGTGCCCTGCTGCTGTGGCTGCTGCTGTGAGGCGCTCGCCGCTGCCCTGGTCGCGGCGCATCCTGCTGGCCCTGCTGGCCGGCATCGCCACGGCGGTGGTCAGCGACGGGCACTTCCTGTGGCGTCAGGATGAAGCGGCGTACGACCTGCTGGTGGGCGACTGGGAGTACCGGCCCGACCCCAGCGTGCTGATCGTCGCCATTGATGAGGACAGCCTGCAGCGCATCGGCCAGTGGCCGTGGCCACGCTCGGTGCATGCACGGCTGCTGGACCGGCTGACCGATGCTGGCGCCGAACGCGTGGTGCTGGACCTGATGCTGTCCGAGCCGGACCGCCACGATGCGCGCCAGGATGCGGCGCTGGCCGCGGCCATCCGCCGCAACGGCCGGGTGGTGCTGCCGGTGTTGGCGGCGCCGGCGGCGGGCGACCGCCTGGCCGAGGAGCTGCTGCCCATCCCGTTGATTGCGGCCAGCGCCGCGGCGATCGGCCACAGTGATGTCGAGGTCGATGCCGATGGCGTGGCGCGCGGCGTATACCTGCGCGCCGGCATCGGCCAGGCGCACTGGCCATCGCTGGGCATGGCCTTGGCCGGCATTCCGGCCAATCGCGTGCACGGCTTGGCCGACCCCGAGCCCGCGCTCGACTCGCCCTATCAATGGCGTCGCGATGATTACGTGCGGGTGCGCTATGCCGGCCCGCCCGAGCGCCTGCCGCAGGTCTCCTACGCCGATGTGCTCGATGGGCAGGTTGACGCGTCGCTGCTGCGCGGCCGGCGCATCGTGGTCGGCATGACCGCCAGCGGCATCGCATCACGCCTGCTGACCCCGACCACCCGCGAGTACTGGATGAGCGGCAGCGAATACCAGGCCAACATCGCCTCGATGCTGCTGCAGGACAAGCAGATCAACGTGCTGCCACGCGCCGTGCAGGACCTGCTGTCCGGGTTGATTGCCGCGCTGTGCGTGATGCTGCTGGGCCTGCGCCTGCCGTGGCTGGCTGCGCTCTGCTCGCTGCCGCTGGCCCCCGTACTGGCCTGGCTGCTACTGCGCGTGGGCAACCTGTGGTGGGCACCGGCCAGCGCCCAGTTCGGCGTAATGCTGATCCTGCTGGTGTGGGCGGTCTGGCGCATCTCGGCCTGGCACCGCCAGGCCAACCGCGATGCGCTGACCGGGCTGGGCAACCGCCTGCGTTTCGAACAGGCCCTGCAGGAGGAATGCGATGCCGCGCGGCGCAGTGGCAAGCCGCTGAGCCTGGCCCTGATCGACGTGGACCATTTCAAGCATCACAACGACCGCCACGGCCACCAGGTGGGTGACGGCGTGCTGCGCGACGTAGCCCGCCTGATCGCCGCACATGCGCGCCGCCCGCGCGACATGGCCGCGCGCTATGGCGGCGACGAGTTCGCACTGGTGCTGCCGGACACGCCGGCCGACGGTGCACGCCTGGTGGTGGAGGACCTGATCGCCAGCGTGCGCGCATTGCCGCCCCCAGGCGACGGCAGCGCCGCAGGCATCACCCTCACCATCGGCGTGTACACGCGCGTGCCCGACGGCAGCGTGCACCCCCATCATTTTGTTGAAGGCGCCGACGCCGCGCTCTACCGCGCCAAGGACAACGGCCGCGACGGCTATGCCATGAATGGCGACCCGTAACGCACGCGGGCCCGGGATCCGGGCATGTTGGATGCTGCGGCCCGGGGTTCAACATACGCATGCGAATGGTTAGACTCGGGTTCTCGACCCCGCGCCCCATCCGCACATGAAAGCCAGCACGTTCCGCCTCGGCATCAACCTGTGGCCGCCGTTCATGTTCACCGGCATCCATGTCACCCGCATCACCCCGGACTACCGGCAGATCGAGGTGGAGCTGCGGATGCGCCCCTGGAACCGCAACTACGTCGGCACCCATTTCGGCGGCAGCCTGTTCGCGATGACCGATCCGTTCTGGATGCTCGGCCTGATGCATGCCTTGGGCCGCGATTACTACGTGTGGGACCGTGCCGGCGCCATCGACTTCCTCAAGCCCGGGCGCGGCACCGTGCGAACTGCCTTCCATATCGACGAGGCGATGCTGGATGAACTGCGCGCCGAGGCCGCCAACGGCGAAAAGGTCCTGCGCTGGTTCAGCAACGACGTGGTCGATGCCTCCGGCGACGTCGTCGCCCGCGTGCGCAAGCAGGTCTACGTGCGCCTGAAGCCGCAGGCGCGCGGCAGCGCTGCCTGACCTACAACGGCACCGACAGCATTGCATCATCCTTGCCGCCTGCATCACGCGCGCGGCGCGGCACCTGCAGGCGCGAGCCATCGGCCGACAGCACCGGCGCACGCGTGGATGAGCTCCATTGCGCCGGCAGGCGCTGCAGGGCCTGCTGCGGACCTTCCGGCTGCTGCCGAAACCAGCGCTGTGCGCCCAGCAGGCGCAGCAGGGCCGCCACGTCCTGGCTGCGTGCGGCGTAATCCTGGTAGGCCGGGCCGGAGATGTCACTCAGCGTGCAGCCCACGATGTTGGCCAGGCAGCGCATATCCCAATCCGAGCCCGCAACCACCTCGACCGGCCGGTCGGCCTGCAGCGCAGCCTCCGAGCCCGGACCACAGGCCCAGCCGAAGTTGGCGGCGAAGCGGCCCAGCGTGTGCTCGCGATCCATCACCAGCACGGTGCCGGTCTGCTGCAGCGATGCATCGATGGCGGCCCGGGTCATCGCGAACTCGCCCTGCATCGGCCGGCACAGGCTCTGTCCAGCAGCTTCCATCGGCAGCAGTGCGCTTTCGCAGGCCGACGGCAACACCTGGTCGGGCGGCAGTTCCGCCAGCATCTCCGCGAGCAGGTGCACGTTGGCGCGCACCATCGCGGCGCCGATCATGCTGTCGATGAGCGTATTGCCACCGTGCATCAGGCGCCGGCCCAGCTGCACCGAACGACAGCTGCCGGCCAGCGCCGCAGGAACATCGCCCTGCACGAAGGCCAGCGCATGCACGCCGCTGCCATCCATCAAAGTCTGGTAGCGCGGCATCGGGAACAATCCGGTGGCACCGTCCGGCTGGAACGGGCTGTCGAAGCGCTCTGCATCGGCCAGCGCGTCCAGGCGTTCATGCAGGCCCTCATGCCCCGCATGGGCGGCACGGAACTGCGCGGTATCGGCGCGCACCCTGGCCAGGCAGCTTTCACCGGTGGACCGGCAATAGCCCCGGTTGTCGACCTTCACTGCCGGTTGCGTGGCCGCCAGCGCGGAATCGATGACGTCCGGCGTGGAGCGCGCCTGCCAGCGCCGCGCATCCTCGCCCAGCGCAGCCTCGCGCCGGGCCGGGTCCAGGTCCTCGAAGGGCAGCGTCCACAGCAGCGCGAACCCGTTCCTGCCCGGCGCCTGCCGGACGTCTTCCAGCAGCCGCACCTGCTCCCGCTGGGCGGCCGGCAGCGGCCAGAACCGCGACATCGTCCACAGCAGCACCGCCAGCACCAGCAGCCCCAGCAGGGCCCAGCCCACTCCGCGCAGCATCCTCACCACAGCATCCCTTCCCTGTCCGGCTCCGCCCCTGGGTTCCAGCGTAATCCAGCGCCGCCGGCCGCTACAATGCGCACATGTCGCTCGAAGCCCCCGTCCTGGTCCCCCGTCCTTCCCTGCAACGCCTGTTCCTGACCGGCCTGCTGACCCTGCTGCCGATCTGGCTGACCTGGGTCGTGGTGAAGTTTGTCTTCGTGTTGCTGTCGGGTATTTCCAGCCCGCTGGTGGTGCCGCTGTCCGAGCAGATCGCGACCAGCTTCCCGCACTACCTTGGCTGGGTCCATGCCGAGTGGATCCAGGACACCATCGCCTTGCTGGCCACCCTGCTGGTCATCCTGGCGGTCGGCGTGGCCAGCCGTCGCGTGGTCGGCCAGCGCCTGCTGCGCTGGGTCGGCGCCATCATCAAGCGCATCCCGTTGGCCAGCATCATCTACGACAGCGCCAAGAAACTGCTGGACATGCTGCAGACCGAACCGGGCAGCACCCAGCGCGTGGTCCTTATCGATTTCCCGCACCGTGACATGAAGTCGGTCGGCCTGGTCACCCGGGTCATCAAGGAACAAGGCACCGACCGCGAACTGGCGGCGGTGTACGTGCCGACCACGCCCAACCCGACCTCGGGCTACCTGGAAATCGTGCCGGTGGAACTGCTCACCCCGACCGACTGGACCGTGGACCAGGCGATGAGCTTCATCATTTCCGGCGGTGCCGTGGCCCCGGCCAGCGTGCCGTTCACCCGCGCCGGCGAACGCCCCGAGTGAGCACCACGCCCAGCGACGCGCCCTACGCGCGCCCCCTGCAGGACCGTGCGGTCCTGCTGTTCATCATCCTGGCCACGTTCTTCTGCGGCAACGCAGTGCTGGCCGAGCTGATCGGGGTCAAGATCTTCGCGCTGGAAGACACGCTGGGCATCGATGCGCTGAACTGGAACCTGTTCGGCCAGACCGGCTCGTTGAGCTTCACCGCCGGCACGCTGCTGTGGCCGGTGGTGTTCATCATGACCGACACCATCAATGAGTTCTTCGGCAAGCGCGGCGTGCGCTTCATCTCGTGGCTGGCGGTGGTGCTGATCGCCTACGGTTTCCTGTTCGCGTTCGCGGCGATCTCGCTGGCCCCGGCCAGCTGGTGGGTCACCTCGATGGATGCGCACGGCGTGCCGGATTACCAGGCGGCGTTCGCCGCGGTGTTCGGCCAGGGCATGTGGACCATCGCCGGTTCGCTGGTGGCCTTCCTGGTTGGCCAGCTGATCGACGTAGCGGTGTTCCATCGCATCCGCCAGGCCACCGGCGAGCGCCATGTGTGGCTGCGCGCCACTGGCTCGACCGCCGTCTCGCAGCTGGTGGACAGCTTCGTGGTGATCTGGATCGCCTTCGTGCTGGGCCCGCAGAAATGGCCGACCTCGCTGTTCCTGGCCGTCAGCAGCGTCAACTACGTCTACAAGATGGGCTTTGCGATCGCCCTGATCCCGTTGCTGTACCTGATGCGACGCGCGATCACCCGCTATCTGGGCGAACAACGCGCCGCGCAGCTGCGCGCTGCCGCTGCGGCTGACTGAAGCCCCAGCGACGGCAAGCTGACTGCGCCTTCACGCTGGCCGTAGGCGCGCGGATCGTGCAAGCTCCACGGTCTGTGTTCCACGGAAGCTCCTGATGCCGTATCCCACCCGCGCCCTGGCCGCCGCCATCGCCGCGTTGTTCCTGTTCAGTGCCGTGCCGTCGGCAGAGGCAGCGAAGAAGAAGGCCAGCCGCCCCGCCGCCGCGCAGACCCGGCAGGCCGCCAAGCCGAAGGCCAAGCCCGCACGCGCCACCCCGGCACGCGGCAGCAGCACGCGCCGCGCCGCAGCGCGCCCGGTCGCACCGGCCCGCGCCGTGCCCAAGCAGGTGCAGCTGGAGCGCCTGTACGACGAATACTGGGAAGCCTCGATGCGGTTGAATCCGCTGCAGGCCACGTTCCAGGGCGACGCCCGCTACAACGACCAGCTGCCCAACATCCTCTCCGCCGCATGGCGCCAGCAGTCGCACGATTTCACCAGCGAATGGCTGGGCAAGGTCGAGAAGGTCGGCAGTGACGGCCTGCAGGGCCAGGACCTGCTCAGCTACGAGATCTTCGTGCGCGATGCGCGCGCCTCGCTGGCCGCCGAGCGCTACCCGAGCTGGATGATGCCAATCAGCCAGTACTACAACATCGGCAGCATCATGGCGATCCTCGGCGCCGGTGCCGGCGCGCAGCCGTTCAACACGGTCAAGGATTACGACACCTGGTCGCGCCGCTCGCTGGGCATCCCCGACCTGTTCAACCAGGCCATCGACAACATGCGCCAGGGCATGAAGGCCGGCGTGGTGCAGCCCCGCGACCTGATGGAAAAGGTGCTGCCACAACTGGACGCGGTGATCACCCCGACCGCCGAGGAAAGCATCTTCTGGTCGCCGATCAGGACCATGCCGGGCGATATCCCCGCCGTGGAAAAAGCGCGCATCAGCGCCGAATACAAGCGCATGATCGAGCTGCGCATCCTGCCTTCCTACCGCGCCCTGCGCGGCTTCATCGCCACCGAATACCTGCCGGCCACCCGCAGCAGCAGCGGCCTGGGCGCCCTGCCCGACGGCCAAGGCTGGTACGCCAACCTGATCGTGCAGACCACCGCCAGCGACCAGACCGCCGCCCAGCTGCATGCCCTGGGCGAGCAGCGCGTGCAGGAACTGGGCGCGCAGATCGCCTCGGTGATGAAGGCCAACAAGCTGCGCGGCTCGCAGGCCAAGCTGTTGAAGAGCATGCGCAGCGACCGCCAGTTCCAGTACGGCGATGCCAACGCACTGATCAACCGCTACCGCCAGCTGCAGCAGCAGGTGGATGCACGCCTGCCGCAGATCCTGGACACCCTGCCGAAGGATCGCCTGGAAGTACGCGCGGTCGAGCCGGAGCGCGCGATGACCGCTGCCGCCGCGGCCTACCAGCCCGGCCAGCCGGGGCAACCCGGCGTGCTCTACATCAACACCCGCGACCTGCCCAGCCGCAAGCGCTGGAGCGTGCCGATGCAGTACCTGCATGAAGCCATCCCCGGCCACCACGTGCAGCTGGGACTGCAGCAGGAACTGGCCAAGCTGCCGCGCTTCCGCCGCCTCGGTGGCGACCTTGCGTTCGTCGAAGGCTGGGGCCTGTATGCCGAAACGCTGGGCGACGATCTGGGCGTCTACAGCGATCCCCACGACCGCATCGGTTATCTGTATTCGCGCCTGCTGCGCGCGGCCCGCGTCGTTGCCGACACCGGCGTGCATGCGCAGGGCTGGAGCAAGCAGCAGGCGGTGAGCTATCTGCAGAAGACCGTGGACATGAGCGAGGACGACGCCAGCGCGGAAGTGGAACGGATCATGGCCCAGCCGGGCCAGGCACTGTCGAACGTGGCTGGCCTGAGCCGCATTCTGGCCCTGCGTGACAAGGCCAAGGCCCGCCAGGGCGCGGCCTTCGACCTGCGCCGTTTCCATGCCGAAGTGCTGAAGGACGGCTCGATGCCGCTGGACGTGCTGGAGCGCAAGGTGGACCGCTGGCTCGAGCAGCCTGCCGCGGCGGCACCTGCCACGCCATGACCGGCGCAACGACCGGCGGCCTGCTGGGCATCCACCATGCCGCCGTGATCTGCAGCGATTACGCACGTTCAAAGGATTTCTATGTGCGCATCCTCGGCCTGCGCGTGCTGGCCGAGAACCACCGTGCCGCGCGCGACTCGTGGAAGCTGGACCTGGCCCTGCCCGACGGTGGCCAGCTGGAGCTGTTCTCCTTCCCCGCCCCACCGCCGCGCCCGAGCCGCCCCGAGGCCCAGGGCCTGCGTCACCTGGCCTTCCGGGTGGCCGCACTGGAACCGATCATCCAGCGCCTGGCCGACCACGGCGTCGCCTGCGAACCGATCCGCGTGGACGAATACACCGGCGCCCGCTTCACCTTCTTCGCCGACCCCGACGACCTGCCGCTGGAGCTGTACGAAGTCGTCTGATCCGGTCCGTGCCGACCAACGGTCGGCACCCACCATGAGCAGCGGGAAACTGTCAGAGGCGGGGCACTGTGGGTTTGCGGGGTGTGAGCCGCATGGGCCAGAGGCATGCCTCGGGCGGGTTGGGCAGGACGCCCAACCCCGGTCTTGCCGTGTGCGCAGGACAGCGCACACGAGCAAGCGGCGACCAAGCCCCCATGGATGGGTTCACGGCGTCCCCGCAAACCCACAGTGCCCCGCCATCCCACGGAATGCCGCTGTTGCTGTTGCTTCGGCCTCTGCAGGTGCAGGGCTGCAAGCCCTGCAAAGCCCCCCTTCCCCATACCCTGCCGAATGGGTATACAGTCACCCTGTACCGGCAACGTGCCGGAATGAACCCTGGGAGGGGACCATGCGCAAGACCTTCAAGACCCTGTTGCTGGCACTGCCGCTGTGCCTGGCCGCCCTGTCGGCCCAGGCCGCCGACAGCGCCGCCGGCCGCTGGAAGACCATCGACGACAAGACCGGCAAGGTGAAGTCGATCGTCGAGATCAGCCAGGCCGCCAACGGCGCGCTGACCGGCAAGGTGGTCGAGATCCTGCACTCGGACAAGGGTCCCAACCCGGTCTGCGACGGCTGCGAAGGCGCCAACAAGAACAAGCCGGTGAAGGGCATGACCATCCTGTGGAACCTGTCGCAGGACAAGGGCAGCCACAGCAAGTGGTCCGGCGGCACCATCCTCGACCCAGCCAACGGCAAGACCTACAAATCGAAGCTGGAACTGCAGCCGGGCGGCGGCAAGCTGGACGTTTCCGGCTGCATCGCCTTCATCTGCCGCACCCAGACCTGGGTCCGCGAGTAAGGCCTCCGGCCCGCGCAGTACCTCCGTGACCCGGCCCCGGCCGGGTCACCTCGTTGCAGGCATGCGATAATCTGCGGTTCCCCTCGGCTGCACCCCGCGACCATGACCCGTACCGCGCTCGTCACCACCGCCCTGCCCTACGCCAACGGCCCCCTGCACCTGGGCCATCTGGTCGGCTACATCCAGGCTGACATCTGGGTGCGCGCGCGGCGAATGAGCGGCGGCAAGGCCTGGTTCGTCTGCGCCGACGACACCCACGGCACGCCGATCATGCTGGCCGCGGAAAAGGCCGGGGTCACCCCGGAAGCCTTCATCGCCAACATCCAGGCCGGCCATGAGCGCGATTTCGCGGCCTTCGGCGTGGCCTTCGACCACTACGACTCGACCAACTCGGCCGCCAACAAGGCGCTGACCGAGCAGTTCTACCTGAAGCTGGAAGCGGCCGGCCACATCAGCCGTCGCTCGGTGGCGCAGTTCTACGACCCGGCCAAGGGCATGTTCCTGCCCGACCGCTACATCAAGGGCATCTGCCCGAACTGCGGCAGCGCCGACCAGTACGGCGACAACTGCGAAGTCTGTGGCGCCACCTACAATCCGACCGACCTGAAGGATCCGAAGTCGGTGATCTCCGGCGCCACGCCGGAAATCCGCGATTCGGAACACTTCTTCTTCGAGGTCGGCCGTTTCGAAGGCTTCCTGCGCAACTGGCTGACCGGCGACGTCGCCCTGCCGGGTGTGAAGGCCAAGCTGATGGAATGGCTGGACGCTGACGGCGGCCTGCGCGCGTGGGACATCTCGCGCGATGCGCCGTACTTCGGTTTCGAAATCCCCGGCCAGCCGGGCAAGTACTTCTACGTCTGGCTGGACGCGCCGATCGGCTACCTGTCCAGCTTCCAGACCCTGTGCGGCAAGCTCGGCGAAGACTTCGAATCGCACCTGCGCGAAGGCAGCAGCACCGAACTGCACCACTTCATCGGCAAGGACATTGTCAACTTCCACGGCCTGTTCTGGCCGGCGGTGCTGAACGGTACCGGCCACCGCGCGCCGACCCGCCTGCACGTCAACGGCTACCTGATGGTCGACGGCGCGAAGATGAGCAAGTCGCGCGGCACCTTCGTGATGGCGCGTACCTTCCTCGACGCCGGCCTGGAGCCGGAAGCCCTGCGTTACTACTACGCGGCCAAGACCAGCGGCGGCGTGGACGACCTCGACCTGAACCTGGGCGACTTCGTGGCGCGCGTGAACGCCGATCTGGTCGGCAAGTTCGTCAACCTGGCCAGCCGCTGCGCCGGCTTCATCAGCAAGCGCTTCGACGGCCTGCTGGCTGCGCAGCTGCCCGACGCTGCGCAGTACCAGCGCTTCGTCGATGGCCTGGCGCCGATCCGTGAAGCGTACGAGCGCAACGACCCTGCTGCCGCCATACGCCTGACCATGACCCTGGCCGACGAAGCCAACCGCTACATCGACGAGGTCAAGCCGTGGGTCATCGCCAAGCAGGAAGGCGCCGACGCGCAGCTGCAGGCGGTGTGCAGCCAGGGCCTGAACCTGTTCCGCGTGCTGGTGACCGCCCTGAAGCCGGTGCTGCCGGCCACCGCCGCGCAGGCCGAAGCCTTCCTGGCCGCGCCGGTGAACGACTGGACCGCTCTGGCACAGCCGCTGCTGGACCACCGCATTGCTGAGTACACCCCGCTGTTCACCCGTATCGACCCGAAGAAGATTGACGCCATGATCGACGCCTCCAAGGACACCCTGCAGCCAGCCGCTGCTGCCGCCCCCGCCGCCAGGACCGAAGCCGTGAAGCCGGCTGCCCCGGCTCCGGGCAAGGACGCAGCGAACAGCGCCGACGCGCCGGCCCACATCGGCATCGATGATTTCGCCAAGCTCGACCTGCGCATTGGCAAGGTGCTGGTGTGCGAGTTCGTGGAAGGCTCGGACAAGCTGCTGCGCTTCGAACTGGATGCGGGCGACCTGGGCAAGCGCCAGATCTTCTCCGGCATCCGCGGCAGCTACGGCGAACCCGAAGCACTGGTCGGCCGCAGCGTGGTGTTCATCGCCAACCTGGCCCCGCGCAAGATGCGCTTCGGCCTGAGCGAAGGCATGATCCTGTCGGCCGGTTTCGACGGTGGCGCGCTGGCGCTGCTGGACGCCGACAGCGGCGCGCAGCCGGGCATGCCGGTCCGCTGATGCCCTGCGGGCGCGGCTACCACCGCGCCCTCCACGCAGACCGCCACGGAAGGCATGGCCATGGGAGAGAGCAGGATGGAACTGGCGCTGTTCGATTTCGACCACACCGTCACCACCTGCGATACCTATGGCCGCTTCCTGCGCCGCGTGGCCACGCCCGAGCAGCTGGCGCGCGCGTGGTGGAAAGTCGGCCCCTGGCTGCTGGCCTACCGCCTGCGCATCATTTCCGCCGCGCGCATCCGCGCCCGCGTCACCCGGCTCACCTTCAGCGAACGCCACGCCGATGACATCACCACGCTGGCGGCCGGTTTCGCCCGCGAGGTGCTGCCCGAGGTGATGCGTCCGGAAATGCTGGAGCAGATCCGCTGGCACAAGGAACAGCAGCACACCGTGGTGATCGTGTCCGGTTCGCTGGACCTGTACCTCCGGCCGTGGTGCGAACAGCTGGGCCTGCAGCTGATCTGCAACCGGCTGGAAAGCCAGGATGGACGCCTGACCGGGCGCTATGCGGGCGGCGACTGCGCCCCGCGCAAGGTCGAGCACATCCGCCGCCAGTTCGACCTGTCGCGCTACCTGCGCATCCACGCCTATGGCGACAGCTACGAAGACCGCCCGATGCTGGCCCTCGCCCACGAGCGCTGGTACCGCGGTAGACCCCTGAAGTGATTTTGACGCGCAGCCTTCGCCACGCATGAGCCTGATCCCGCCCCTGACCGAACGTCTCGACCGCCTGCTGCCGCAGACCCAATGCGGGCAATGCGGCTACGACGGCTGCCGCCCGTATGCGCAGGCGATGGCTCGCGGCGAAGCGGGCGTGGACCGCTGCCCGCCCGGTGGCGATGCCGGCGCACGCGCGCTGGCGCAGGTGCTGGGCGTACCGGCCGTGCCGTTCGACCGCACGCGCGGCGAGCACAAGGCGCCGCAGGTCGCGCTGATCGTCGAAGCCGACTGCATCGGCTGCACCAAGTGCATCCAGGCCTGCCCGGTGGACGCCATCGTCGGCGGCGCCAAGTACATGCACACGGTGATTGCCGACCTCTGCACCGGCTGCGAGCTGTGCATCCCGCCGTGCCCGGTGGACTGCATCGACCTGGTGCAGCTGTAGCCGGGGTCGGATCCCTTTCCAATGCAAAGGGCTCTGACCCCGCTTCACCAGACATCCGTCGCAATCACCGCGCCCTGCGCGCCCCGCGCCCTCACGAAACAGGACGCACATCGCAGATTGCCCCGCTGCTCGTGGCACATGCGCCAGCCCACTGCGGCCTCTTACAGCCGCATGCCAGACTTCCGCAAACGTCCTGTGACGGGCCACCCCAAGCGGCTGGCCGGTTTTCAAGGCACGTTCCGCCCGCCACCGTGCCGTGGCGGCTACCGATTGACCTGAACGGAGCTATGCCATGACCCCTTCGGATGTTACCGACGACTGCACCTGCGACATCACCGATGCAGCGGACGAGATCGAGCGCCATCCCGACAGGCTGATGGCCCTGCTGCGGAAAATCAGCGCGGCTGCCGCCGTCGATGGATTCCCCTGGCCGGAAGGCTACCTGCTGCCCGGCGGCCATCTTGGCCTGACCGACGCAGACTGCACCCTGGTCGGCCTGCGCGTGGTGCAGGAACTCGTGCTCGCCGCCGAACGCACCCGCCAGGACGGCGAGGCCGACGAATACGTCGGCGACCGCATCATGGAAGGCCTGATGCAGGCCTGCATCGCTCTCTCCGCGCACGCCGCGACGAAAATTCGTCCGCACTGAACCAGAACGGGGTCAGAGCCCTCTCCTCGGAGAGGGATCCGATCCCGCTTCACGCAATCCCGGATTACGGCACGGCCGCGGTAATCACGATCTCGACCTTCCACTCGGCATGCGCCAGCTTCGCTTCGAACGTCGCACGCGCCGGGGTCGCACCTTCGACCACCCACTCATCCCACGCCTTGTTCATGCCATCGAAATCGGCGATGTCGGCCAGGAACACTTCCGCGCGCAGCACGTGCTGGCGGTCACTGGCCACCAGCGCCAGCAGCTTGTCGATCTCCGCCAGCACCTGCCGGGTCTGCCCGGTGATGTCCTGGCTGGTGTCTTCCGGGATCTGGCCGGAAAGGTAGGCGACCTTGTTGTGCACGGTCATCTCGGACATACGTGGTCCGACGTCGTAACGCTCCATCATGGGCGTGGCTCCTGCGGGGTGGACTGAACCCCATTCTCACCCAGCCGGGCGATGAAATGTGGCCTCCCGCACGCACATTCGTTGCCGCCAATCGCCGCACAGTGCCGGTGCTGGTCAAACGCCGGCGACAGGCGCACGATGCGCCACGTTCACGTTGACACCCCTCTTCCCCCCTGCTGTCGCATTCTTGCGCCGATGACCCCAGCCAACGACCCCACCACCGCTTCGCACACCCCGTCATGGAAGCGGGTCCTGACCATCGTCATCCCGCTGTTGATCCTGTCGCTGGCCCTGCACGGACTGGCCAACGAGTTCGACGAGCACGGCTACCGCGCCATCCGCGAAGCCTTCCACAAGCTGACCGGCACGCAGATCGCACTGACCGTGCTGCTGGGCCTGGCCAGCTATGCCTGCCTGATCGGTTTCGATGCCATCGGCCTGCGCCGCAGCGGCATCCGCGTGCATCCGGCGCGCGTGGGCATCACTGCCTTCCTCGCCCACACCCTGGGGCAGACGGTGGGCTTTGCCGCACTGACCGGCGGCGCGGTGCGCCTGCGCGGCTACCGCAGCGCCGGCCTCGACCTGGCGCAGATCGGCCAGGTGGTGCTGATGAGCACGCTGGGCTTCGTGCTCGGCGCCTGGCTGCTGATCGGTGTGGCGCTGTGCATGGAGCCGGCCGCTGCCGCACTGGCCCTGCCGCTGGACCCGGCCGCAGTGCGCGTGGTCGGCATCCTCGCCCTGCTCGCCTACGCCGCCACCGTGCTGCTGGTCGGCCGCAACGGTCGCCAATTCCACATCTTCGGCCATGGCCTGTGGCTGCCCGACCGCCGCACCATGCTCGGCGTCACCGTGCTCAGCGTGATCGAGCTGGTGCTGGCCAGCGCCGCGTTCTACGTGCTGCTGCCCGACTCGACCCCCACCGGCCTGCCCGGCTTCGTCGGCCTGTACCTGGTGGCGGTGCTGGCCGGCCTGGTGTCCACGGTCCCGGCCGGTCTGGGCGTGTTCGAGTGGAGCCTGCTGAAACTGCTGCCGCAGGTCGCCCCGGCCGCGGTGCTGGCGGCCGCGCTGATCTATCGCGTCACCTACTACGTGCTGCCGCTGCTGCTGGCCACCCTGCTCGCCCTCGCCCCGGCCCTGCGCCAGCCGCTGCAGGCCAGCGCCGGTGCCACCCGCGCCGGCTGGCATGCGCTGCGCCCGTGGCTGCCGCAGATCATCGCGCTGGCCGCCTTCAGCATCGGCGCCGCGCTGGTCATCGACGGCACGCTGCCGACACCGCGCCGCCATCTGCTCAACGCCTCGCTGCCGATCCTGGAAACCTCGCACCTGATCGGCAGCCTCGGTGGCGTCGTCCTGCTGCTGATCGGCCAGGGCCTGGCCCGGCGCAGCCATGCGGCCTGGATCCTGGCGATGGCGGTGTGCGTGATCACGCCGCTGCCGCTCTGGCTGCGCGGCGGCCAGCCGCTCATCGCCGTGTCTGCGCTGCTGGTGGCGATGGCGCTCTGGGCCGCGCGCCGCGAGTTCTACCGCCAGGGCGCGCTGCTGGATGAAGCGTGGTCGTGGCCGTGGCTGCGCAACCTGGGCCTGGTGCTGGTCGCGGTCACCTGGCTGCTGTTCTTCACCTACAGCCACGTCGAATACCAGAACGAGCTGTGGTGGCAGTTCGCGGTATCGGGCAATGCCCCGCGTGCGCTGCGCGCGTTGCTGGTGGTGGCCATCGCGCTGGTGATGTTCGGCCTGGCCCGCCTGCTGCACAGCACGCGCACGCCCCTCCCTGCCGCCGACAATGCCACCCTGCAGGCGCTGGCCCCGGTGCTGGCCAACGCCACTGATACCCAGGCCTGCCTGGTGCTGACCGCCGACAAGGCGGTGCTGCGCGACGAGGCGAAACAGGGCTTCGTGATGATGCAACGCTATGGCGGCTCGCTGATCGCGATGGGCGATCCGGTCGGCCCGCCCGACGTCGCGCGTGCGCTGATCTGGCGCTTCCGCGAGGAAGCCGACCGCCTCGGCCTGCGCCCGGTGTTCTACCAGGTGGGCGAGGCGTACTGGCAGACGTATCTGGATCTCGGCCTGGGCCTGGTCAAGCTGGGTGAGGAAGCCATCGTGCCGCTGCACGACTTCGGCCTCGAAGGCCGCGAGCGCGCCGACCTGCGCCAGGCCTGGAACCGCGGCAAGCGCAGCGGCCTGTCGTTCCGCGTAGCGCCGGTGGAAGACATTCCCGAGCTGCTGCCGCGCCTGCATGCCATTTCCAACGCCTGGCTTGACGACAAGGCCGGTGACGAAAAGGGCTTCTCGCTGGGCAGCTTCGATCCGCAGTACCTGGTGCGCTTCCCGGTGGCGCTGGTCGAGGTCGAGGGCGAGATCGTGGCCTTCGCCAACCTGTGGCAGGCACCGGCCGGTGCCGAGCTGTCGGTGGACCTGATGCGCCACGTCAACGAGGCACCGAAGGGCACAATGGATTTCCTGTTCATCGAGCTGTTCCTGTGGGGCCGCGCGCAGGGCTATGCGCGTTTCTCGCTGGGCATGGCGCCGCTGTCCGGGTTGGCCCAGCACCGCCTGGCGGGCCGCTGGAACCGCTTGGCCGGGTTGCTGGCGCGGCATGGCGAACGCTTCTACGGCTTCAGCGGCCTGCGCCGGTTCAAGTCGAAGTTCGCCCCACAGTGGCGCCCGCGCTACCTCGCCGCACCCGGCGGCATGCACCTGCCGGCGGCGCTGCTGGATGCCACGCGGTTGATTTCGCTGGACCCGCGCCGCGGGTGATCGCGTGTTCCGCCGGGCATGGCCCGGCGCTACCCCGGTGGGTGCGCACCCACCCCGATGGGTGCGAACCCACCCCGGTGGGTGCGAACCGTTGGTTCGCACGCTCTACGCCGGGCATGGCCCGGCGCTGCCTGTGGGTGCGGTTTACGCGCCGCCCTTGAGGATCACTTCGGCCAGGCGGTCGTAATCACCATTGAAGTGATGGTCGCCCGGCAGCTTCACCTTCTGCACTGCCTCGCTGGCGGGCAGATCCGGGCACAGCGCATCCTCATCCTTTTCGCCGTACACGCACAGTGTCCTGCCCGCCGGCAGCCTGGCCACTTCCGGTGCGATCGGCAGGCCATCGCCACCACCGCCCAGCCAGTTACTGACGTGGAATTCGAAATCGGCCTTGCGCCCCACCGACAGCAGGGCGATGCGCTCCACACTCTCGCGGGTGCCTGCATCAAGCTGGTTGATGGTGGCCGGCAACACGTCGGCGCCCTGCGAGAAGCCGACCAGCATCACCTTGTCGCGGTGCCACTGCTGCCGGTAGTGGGCGATGATCTTCTGCAGGTCGGCGGCAAAGCCCTTGGGCGTGCGCTCGCTCCAGAAATAGCGCAGCGAATCGATGCCGACAACGGCCACGCCATGCTCGCTCAGCGAGGCGGCAACGTTCTTGTCCAGGCCGGCCCAGCCGCCGTCGCCCGACACGAAGATGGCCAGGGTGTCGCCGTTGCCGGTGGCCGGCACTTCCACCACCGGCAATCCCTTCAACGCATCCGGCGGCGGTGCCAGGCTCACGCCGGCCTGCGCGCCCACCACCCGTGCCGCAGCCACCAGGCCCGGCGAGGCATCGCCGCGCGCGGTGCGCTTGAACTCACGCGCCATCGCCACCTGCTGCACGAACGGGCTGGCCTGGCCGGCCTGGCAGGCGTTGCCGCCGGCCGCGCTCAGCCACGGGAAATTCAGTTCGGCCGGCTGCAGCCGGTTGTGCTTCACGCCATCGCCGCAGACCATGCGCTCGTGGCTGTGCCCAGGGCAGAAGCCGGTGGTCAGCAGGCCGGCAAAGACCTGGGTATCGGCCTGCGCGGCCAGCGTGTAGGCCATCTCCGCACCTTCGCCATCACCGCCAACCAACGGCAGGTGATAACCCGGCAGGTGCAGCGATGCCTGCAGCCAGCGCGAGAAATTCTCGACGTCGCCGGCACCGAACGAGCAGGTCGGATCACCTTCGCGCTTCAGTACGCCACGCAGGTGGGTGATGTCCACGGCGGCAACGAGAGCGCCATCGGCACGCAGGGCCTCGATCGGCAGGCGGCTGGTATCGCCACCGGCGGTCGGCTCATGGAACCAGATCACCACCCGCTGCGGGGTTCCTGCCGGCATGTGCACCGGTATCTGGTCGAAGCGCCCGTGGCTGAACTGCTGCACGTTCGCTGCCGCCATGGCCGGCAACGCCGCCAGCGCCAGCACCACACCCATTGCCCTGCCCAGCCCTGCACGCTTCATATCGCATCCCCGGTGGAATGCGCACACGATACGCCGCCACCGCGTGCACGGCACGTACCCGTGCAGGCCGTTGGCGGTTCAGCGGGACGCGCTGCGGCTACCCCGCTGGTACATCGCCACCGCCAGCCACAGCAGCCAGCTGACGATCACCACGATCACCGTTTTCTGGCCCAGCCCACGCGGCGGACCTGCCCGCCACAGCACGTGCAGCCACAACAGGGCAAAGGCCAGCCACGCCCAGCCCCACAGCAGGGCCGCACTGCGCTGCCAGCCCGGTTCGCGGCGCAGGTACCAGGCCTGCAGCAGCATGCCCACGCTGGCGCACAGGAAGGCGGTGTTGGCGGCCACGCCATGCACCAGTGGCGCCAGCAGTGGCGTCGCCTCGGGCAGCCAGCTGTCGCCGATGGACACGGTGGCCAGGCCGAGCGCGGCCACGGTGAACAGCAGCGGTGCGGCGCCACTGCGGCGCGGGCCCGTGCTGTGCCGGTACAGCGCAATGCCGAGCACGGCGATGGCCAGCGCCAACAGGCAGTAGGCACTGCGCAGGGCCAGTCCCCAGGGTCCGTGCAGGTAGATGCTCAGGGTGGTCTGCACCCAGTCCAGGTCACTGCGCGCGAACTGGGTCCACAGCGCGGTGGTGATGAACAGCAGCAACGCGACCATGGCCAGCAATGCCGCCGGCCGCGCGCGCGTCATGACGCCTCCTGCGGATGCCGCGCCTTCCATTCGGCCAGCGCCTTGCGGTAGCGCTGCAGCTCGTCGGAATACAGGTCGAGCACGCACAGCGGGCAGCCGCTGCCGCAGCACTCGTTGGGGCCGGGTTCTTCCGGCGGTAGCGGACGCGGATCGGGATCAGGCGCAGACACGGGGTCGGTCACGGGCAGGCACGGCGTTGCAGACAGGCACCCAGTGTAACGGTCCCGCTCAGGCGTCCAGCTGCCGCTGCAGGTTGGCGCGCGCCGCCGCATCCAGCCGCTGGTGGAAGAAGTCGCTGAGGAAGATGCGCGGCGCGCGCAGCAGGCCCTGCAGGAAGCGGCGGCGGCCGGCGCGGTAGAGGAAGCCCGGCACCACGCCTTTATACTCCTCGGCCACGCCGCGGTCGTAGGCGGCGAACACCGCTTCGGGAGCCGCCAGGATGGCCATATCGCAATCCAGGAACAGGGCCGCCTCGGCATCCACGTCGTCCGGTCCCAGTTCGCCGTGGCGCGCGGTCAGCAGGATCAGCTGCTCCAC
The DNA here is from genome assembly GCF_056854535.1 of Stenotrophomonas sp. STEN054. NCBI lineage: Bacteria > Pseudomonadati > Pseudomonadota > Gammaproteobacteria > Lysobacterales > Lysobacteraceae > Stenotrophomonas > Stenotrophomonas sp. STEN054. Next base: position 27,339 of record NZ_JBXFWG010000045.1, read on the forward strand.
CCGCGCGGCATCGATGCCCGACAGCTCCGGCGCATGCGCGATGGCCCTGCGCGCCAGCTCGGCCGAGCGCGCTTCGTTGTCCTTGCGCCCCGCCTGGTAAATAGCGTCGTGGTACAGCACCGCCAGATACACCTCGGCGGGCTGCTGCCAGCCCGGTCCGGCCGCGACGTCCTGGCAGTGCTGCAGCACCGCGCGCACGTGGCCGAAGTGGTGGTAGGCGCGCGGCGGCGTGGCGTAGGCATCCTGCAGCGTCTGCCACTGCGCCGGTGCAAGCGGGATCGGGGCGAAGTCCATGCAGGGATCATCCCGCCCACAGGCGCCGCGGGCAAGCTGGACAATTTTTCACCAGTCGCTCACATCGCCCGCCGAACAAGGCTGGCAAGAGGTTGTCCACAGCTTTGTCGCGGGCTGGTCCACACCGCATGTGGATGAACGCGGACGGCCGACAAATGGTTGATGCCGTCCCACCCGCGCGGGTCTACACTGCCGGCAGGCGGGCCTGCCCGCCGCCGCAGGATACTGCCATGCGCCGTCTTGCCGCTTGTTGCCTTGCGCCTTTGCTGGCTGCCACGGGCGTGTCAGCCGCCCTGGCCCAGGATCCTCCACCGCCCGCCCCCCAAGTGGCGCCGGCCGCACCGGTTGCGGTGGCCAGCGTGCCGACACCGGAGCAGGTGCTGGCCATTCCCGCGCCGCTGCGGCAGATGCTGCAGACGCGGGTGATCGCCCGCCACAGCTCGCGCGAGCAGCGCCTGCAGGCGCTGGCCGAAATGATCTTCGGTGCGCATTCGCTGGACCTGCAGTACGACCCGACGGCGACCTACACGCTCACGGAAATCTGGCAGAAGCGCCAGGCCAACTGCCTGACGTTCACCCTGCTGTTTGCCACTCTGGCGCGCGAAGCCGGCATCCAGGCGCGTGTGCAGGAGGTGGATCGCGTGGTGTCCTGGTACCAGGACCAGGAACAGGGCGTGGTCTACAGCGTGGGCCACGTCAACGTGGGGATCATGGTGGACGGTCGCGGCGGCACCGTCGACCTCGACCGCAACATCCTCTACGACCGCCGCGGCCCGCACCCGATCTCGCTGGACCGCGCACTGGCGCACTTCTACAACAACCGCGGCGCCGAGCGCATGACCGCGGGCGACACGATGGGGGCACGCGCGTTCTTCACGGCGGCACTGGCGCGCGCGCCGGATTTCGCGCCGACCTGGAACAACCTCGGCGTCCTCGACAGCCGCGAAGGTCACGTCGCGGGTGCGCGCGCCGCATTCGAGAATGCACTGCGACTGGATGGCCGCGAGGATTCGGCGCTGATCAACGCCAGCGTGCTGTATCGCCGCCTGGGCCTGGTGACGCAGGCGCAGGCGCTGGAGCAGCGTTTGAAGGCGGTGCAGCGCGACGATCCGTTCGCGCAGTACATGGCCGGTGCTGCCGCGGAGCGCAACGGTGACCTGGCCACGGCCATCCGCCATTACCGGCGCGCGGTGCAGCTGTACGACAACGCGCACCAGTTCCATTTCGGGCTGGCGCGCGCGTATTTCCTCTCGGGACAGCTGGCCCGTGCCGACCGCGAACTGACGCGGGCACGTTCGCTGGGTGGCAGCGTCAACCAGCAGCGCTACCAGGCCAAGCTGGATGGCCTTTCGCGCCTGCGCACGCAGCAGGCACGACGCTGAGCGCGGCTCATGCCTTTTTGAGGAAGCAGGTCTTCAGCACCAGGCCCATGATCTTGTCCGAGTTGCCTTCGACATGTTCGGCATCGTCCTCGACCAGGCGGATGTTGCGGATGACGGTGCCCTGCTTGAGCGGGATGGACGAGCCCTTGACCTTCAGGTCCTTGATGACGGTGACCGTGTCGCCGGCCTGCAGGGTGTTGCCGTTGCTGTCACGCACGATGAGGGAGGTGCCGGTGCCCTCCTCGGCGGTCCACTCGAAACCGCAGTCGGCGCAGATCCACAGCGCGCCATCGGCATAGGTGTTTTCCAGGGTGCACTGCGGGCAAGCGGGAGCGGAAGACATCAGCAAGTGCCTCAAAATGAATCAACAACCGCCATTGTAACCGGCGGATCCGTGCTTCCATTTTTTCCTGCGTGTGGCGCCTTGATTGATATCGCATGGGCGGGACGGACAGGGGCCGCCGGGACACGTGGTAAATACGTCCATGTAGCTCGTAGGCGCCATCCGTGGCGCCTACGGTCCCGACGGCCCCTCTCCGTCCCGCCTTGGACAGTTTCCCGCGTCGGCGGCAGGGACAATCAGGAGCGTAGGTTCTTGCTTTTCCATCTGTTGCCGCGATCAGGGAAACTGTCCAGAGCCGAGGGGGCGCTGAACCCACCCGAAGCAGAGGGCGAACTTGCAGGAAGACCCGAACTGCAGCAGAGTGCGCGGCCCCCCCCGCCCGCCCCCGGACCTCCCCATGCGCCTTGGCATCGACTTCGGTACCAGCAACTCCGCCGCCGCCATCGTCCGCGATGGACAGCTGCTGCCGATCCGCTTCGGCGAAGCGGAACAGTTCCGCACCAGCGTGTATTTCCCCGGCGTGGTGCCTGATCCGGACGACTTCCAGCTCGATGCCGGCCAGGAACACGAACTGCAGCAGATGATCGACAGCGCCGCGCGTGCCGCCCGCGCCGCCGGCCAGGAACGCCCCCCGCAGGCGCTGCGCCGCGAAGCCCTGCGCGCCCTGCGCCGCGAATGGATGGAAGCCCGCGCCGGCCAGGAACGCAGCGCCAGCGACCTGCTGCAGAACGCCATCTACGGCGATGACGCCCTGGAAGCCTATTTCGAGGAACACGAAGGCAACCTGGTGCAGAGCCCGAAGTCGATGCTCGGCTACAACCTGCACCCGCGCGCGCGCCAGACCATCACCGGCATCGCCGCGCACATCCTCGAACACATCCGCCTGACTGCCAGCGCCCAGCTCGGCCAGCCGCTGCGCGCGGCCCTGCTCGGCCGTCCGGTGCAGTTCCGCAGCTCGATCGGCGCCGCCGGCAACGACCAGGCGCTGGACATCCTGCGCGAGGCCGCCACCCAGGCCGGCTTCGACCAGATCGATTTCCTCGAGGAACCAGCCGCGGCGGCCATGCACTACCACGCCGAAAGCCGTGAGCGGCACCAGGCCGTCATCGTCGACATCGGCGGCGGTACCACCGATATCGCCCACGCCGAAGTGGGTGGCGATGCCGCCCCGCGCATCCACCGCGCCTGGGGTATCGCCCGCGGCGGTACCGATATCGACCTGTCGCTGAGCCTGTCCAGCTACATGCCGCTGTTCGGCCGTGGCGTCACCCGCGTGCCCGCCCACCACTACGTGGAAGCGGCCACCGTGCAGGACATGACCCGCCAGCGCGACTTCCGCCAGCACAAGTACGACCATGTCGACGATCCGTGGGGTTCGCGCCTGCAGGCGCTGCAGGACACCGGCAATACCGCGCGCCTGTACCGCGACGTCGAACGCGCCAAGATCGCGCTGAGCAGCAGCCCCAGCCACCGCAGCACGCTGGACTACATCGCCCGCGATCTGCACGCCGACAGCAGCACCGAAGGCCTGGCCACGGCCGCCTCGGGCTACCTGACCCAGATCCGCGAACTGCTGGCCCAGGTCCGCAGCGACATCGGCGGCGACCCGGATGCGGTGTTCCTGACCGGCGGCATGTCCCGCGCCGGCTACCTGCGGCAGGCTGCCGCCGAGGCCTTCCCGGGCGCCCGCACGGTTCACGGCGAACCCTCGCTGGGCGTCGTCCAGGGCCTGGCGCTCGCGGCAGCCAGCCGGGATTAACAAAACGTTACGCAGAGTTTGCTACCCTCGGTAGGCTTGATAGGGCTCTACCTTCCGCCGGCTGCGCCGGTGTGTGTACCCGGGTAGGGCCCGGCCCGCGTCGCGGGCCTTGCGGCCATGCCTTCTGGCTCGTTCATGGTCCGCGTACTACCCGAGCCGCCATCGAGACCCGCTTTGGGCACCCGCCTGGCCCCTGTGGCCGCACAACCTGAAGAAACACCTGCACCCATCGACTGCCGCCGTTGTGACGCGGTCTGTTGCCGGTTGCCCGTGCTGCTGCAGGCCGGCGACGACGTGCCCCGCCAGTATACCTCGCGCGACAGGCACGGCCGTGCCGTGATGGCGCGCAATGACGAGGGCTGGTGCGCGGCGATCGATCCCTATCACCTGCGCTGCACGATCTATTCGCAGCGCCCGGCGATCTGCCGCCAGTTTTCGATGGGTGGCGACGACTGCCGCCGCGAGCGGCAGGATTACCTGCGCCAGGCCGATGCCTGGTCGCTTTCCTCCCCTTCCACCTGACAGGAGCAACCATGCCCCGCAAGGCAAAGACCCCCGCGAAGGCTACCAACAGCATCCGCAGCGAACGCAAGGGCGCGGCCGCCAGCACCACGGTCAGCAGCGATTCGATTGCGTCCGATCTGGCCGCGTTCCGCAAGAGCGGTGGCAAGATCGAAGTGCTTGGCACCACCTGGGCGCTGAAGAAAGCCAGCTGACCCACCCTGACCGCGGCGGCGCTGCCGCCGCGGCCTGCCGGGCCGCGCTCAGCGGTCCAGGCTGACCCGCACGCTGCCCGAATGCGACTGGATGCGGATGTCACCATCACCGCCACCCAGCTTCGTGTCCAGGCTGCTGCCAGGCCCATAGCGCGGCCGCTCCACCGTGCCGGCATCACTGTTGATCGAGCCGGCGAAGCTGTTGACCGACAGCTGTGCCGAGACCTTGACCGGCAGCCGCAGGTTCACCGATGCACTGACCGACTCGACGTTGATGCGCCCCCCCGGCGCCAGGCCGGAGGTGGACAGATCGATGCCGCCCGAGACCGTCTCCACCGCCAGGCGCTGGACGCGGCCGGCATCCACGCCGACCCGACCGGACACCGTCTGCGCACCAATATCCCCAGACACGCCGCCACCGGCATCGATGCGGCCACTGACCGTGTTCACGTCCAGGCGCGGCGTCTGCAGTTTGGCGATGACATTGCCGCTGACCGTGTTGAGCTTGCTGTCGCCACTGCGTCCGGCCGCGGTCAGGCTGCCGCTGACCGTATCGGCCTGCAGCCGTCGCACGTCGATGCCACTGATGTCCTGGTCGGCACTGACCGTACTCAGCAGCAGTTCCGATGCGCGCGGGACATTCAGGACCAGCGTCGCCGTGCCGCTGGTGTGGCGGCGCGGATACTCCACTTCCCAGCGCACGCGGTTGGCGCTCTTTTCCTGGCGCAGCTGCAGGCCATCGCCGAGGCTGCCGGTCAGCTGCACCTCGTTGCGGTCCCAGCCGCGCACGGTGACCTTGCCAGCCACGTTGCTCAGCTCGATGCGGCCACCACTGGCCAGGGTATGGCGCTCATCGACGCGGGTGTCGGCCAGGGCCAGCGAGGGCAATAGCAGCAACGCAGCGCAGAGCGGAAAAAGGGATCGCATGGGGTATCTCCTCAGGTTGTCATTCCGGCCGCGGCGGCCTGCGCCGCCTGCCGGGTCAATTCCAGCCGCAGCGCGTAGGTACGCTTGAGCTGTCCAAGCAGGTGCGGTGCGCGCGGATCCTGCGCCAGCGCGGCACGGATCTGTGCCGCGCTTTCATCCAGTTCGTGCAGGGCCGGCTGCCAGGCCGCCGCGCGGCCACCGGGCAGCGATGCCACGGCCTGCCGGTACTGCTCGGTCATGGCCGCCGCCTGCAGCTGCAGGGTCGATGGTGCTGGTGCCTGCAGCGGCGCCTGTCGCCACGGTGCCACTGCATAGACGGCCAGGCTGGCGGCGAGCGCCGCGCCCAGCGGCAGCCACCCGCGCAGACGGCGGCGCTGCGGCAGGACGACGACGTTGCCTGCGCGCTCCACCTCGACGGGTGCGGCCTCGCGTGGTGGCAGCTGCGCCGCCAGGCGCGCCCAGCCATCGGCGGGGGGCGTGCGCTGTTGGGGCAGCGCGCGCAGCCGCGCCTGCAGATCGGGGTCTTGGTCGTGATCGGTTTCGTGGGTACTCATGTCATGTCTCCCAGACGCGCGCGCAACATTCCACGCGCGCGGTGCAGCTGTGCCTTGGAACTGCCGACGGCCATCTGCAGCTGTTCGGCGATCTCCTGGTGTTTCCAGCCCTCGATGTCGTGCAGTACCAGTACCGCACGGGCGCGTGGTGGCAGCGTCGCCAGCGCGCGCTCCAGGTCGCGCTCGGTGCCGGCGCAGCGATCGTGCACGGCCAGCTCCTGCAGGCCGCCGTCGACATCCTCCAGGCTGTCGTGGTCCTGCCCGGCAGCGCGACCGCGCAGTTCCATCAGCGCCGCGTTCACGCCCAGCCGGTGCAGCCAGGTGGCCAGGCTGCTTTCAAAACGGAAACCCGGCAGCGCCTTCCACGCCTGCAGGAAGGCTTCCTGCAGCGCATCCTCGGCGCGCGCCTGCTGGCCGCCACACAGCCGCCACAGCACGGCGAACACACGCGGCGAGTGCCGCCGGTAGAGCTGTTCATAGGCCGCCATGTCTCCGGCGGCCGCGGCCCGCACCAGGGCGGGATCGTCGACGGCGTCGTTGGCGGCAGGCAGCGCGGGCATGGTGGTGTCGAGCATATCGCTTGGATGCGGCGACCCGGAAAAAGGTTTAAGCCCGATTGACGGCAGCCGCATTGCAACCTTTTCGGTGCCGGCTGCATCCATGCAGGGTCCTTGATGAAAATTCCCGGAGTCCTGCCATGTCCAGCCCCTCCTGCGCCGCCCTGCTGGTGATCGTCGCCTGCGTCGTGCTGCAGGCCCTGGACCTGTCGCTGCAGCTGCGCGCAGACAGCGGCCAGGCCTGCGTGCATCAGCATCGCCAGGCCCTGGTCTGCGTCGCCTGGTCCGGATCGGTCGAAACCCCGGCACGCGCCGGGTAACATCAAGGGTCGTTAACGCCAGATGCTGTCGCCCCATGATGTTGTCGCTGAAAGACCACCTGCCCGCCTGGAGCCACCCGTGGCTGCACTACATCGGCATCGCCCTGCAGATCGTGCTGGTGCTGGTGGTCGCCTGGCTGCTGCGGGTGCTTGCCGGCCGCCTGATCCGCCGCTTCGCCGAGCACTACACGCTGCCGCCGGAGATGGCGATGGGCGCGCGCCGGATCATCAGCTTCGTGGTCTATTTCAGCGCGCTGCTGTACATCCTCAGCCTGCTGGGTGCTTCGCCCTCGGTGCTGTGGACGGCCTTCACCGGTTTTGCCGCAGTGGGTGCGGTGGCGTTCTTCGCGGCGTGGAGCGTGTTGTCCAACATCTTCTGCACGCTGCTGATCTTCACCACGCGCCCGTTCCGCCTGCATGACTACATCGAGGTGCTGGAGAACGGCGAGAAGCCGGGCCTGAAGGGCCGGGTGATCGACGTGAACCTGATCTACACGACGCTGCAGGAAACCGGTAACGGCCACGAGGGCACGGTGCTGCAGCTGCCGAACAACCTGTTCTTCCAGCGCACGGTGCGGCGCTGGCGCGATCCCTCGCACGCGCCGGGTGGCATCCAGGGCGACGGCTGAGGGAAGGTTTTTCCTTGCAGGGCTGCGCCCTGCACCCGCTCAATGCAACGTCAACGTCAACGTCAAAGGCTGGCATTCCGCGGGATGGCGGGGTGGGTCCGGTTGAGGGGGACGCCGTGAACCCGTCCATGGGGGCTTGGTCGCGGCATCCATGCCGCTCACACCCCTTCAACCCGACCCACCCCCCC